>DATLZG010000434.1:0-3651 GCA_035574095.1 Burkholderiaceae bacterium
CCGCCACGCCCGGCCGGTCGCCGAGCAACCGCAGCGCGCGCGCCCAGCCGTAGCCGCGAGCCGTGCTCCAGTTCATGCGCCGACTTTGCCGTCGCGCAGGACCACGCGCCGCGCCCGCGCCGGTACCCGCACCAGCTCGCCGTGCGAAGCGAGGATCACGGTGACGCCGCCGATCGCGAACTGCTCCAGCAGTTGTAGGATCGCGCCGGCCGCATCGCCGTCCAGGTGCGCGGTCGGTTCGTCCACGAGCAGCAGTGCCGGACGGTTGACGATCGCGCGCGCCAGCGCGGCGCGCTGCAGCTCGCCGCCGGAGAGCTCGCGCGGCAGCGCATCGGCGGCGTCGAGCTTGACCCGCGCCAGCGCCGCGCGCGCACGCGCGGCGGCGTCCGCGCGCGCGTGGCCGGAGGCGAGCGCCGGCAGCATCACGTTGTCGAGCACGCTGCGGTCCGGCAGCAGCAACGGGTCCTGCAGCACGATGCCCATCGACCGCCGCAGGAATGCGAGCGCCGCCGGGCGCAGCTTGGTCGGCTCGGCACCGCCGATCGTGACCCTTCCGCTCGACGGCGCCTCGAGCGCCGCGATCAGCCGCAGTACGGTCGACTTGCCGGCACCGCTCGGCCCGGTGAGCAGCACGAACTCGCTGCGCGCGACCTCCATACTGACGTCGGCAAGCGCAAGGCGAAACGCACCGTACCGCTTGCTGACGTGCTCGAGCCGGACGAAAGGGGCATCCGGGAGCGCGGCGGGAAAGGCGGCAGACATGGCGCAGGCAAGGGCTCGCTTAGAATCGTTCGGCGGCAACGGTGCCGCGCGGCGCGCCGCGATTTTACGGGCCGCTTCCTTGTCATCTCGCCGTCACGTGGGGTTCTTAACGTGCGGTCCAAAAAGCGCCACCGCGACCGCAAGGATTCAACCATCGTCAGCGCCGCCGCGCCGCCGTCGCCGACGGGGCGCTTTCTCGATCGCGAACTGTCGCAACTTGCGTTCAACGAGCGCGTGCTCGCACTGGCGGCGCGCGACAGCGTGCCGCTCGCCGAGCGCCTGCGCTTCGTGTGCATCGTTTCGTCGAACCTCGACGAATTCTTCGAGATTCGGGTCGCCGGCCTGCTGGACGAGATGCGCGAAAACGGGGGGATCGGACCGGCTTCCCCGTTGTGGAGTTCGTACCTCGACATTGCGCGCCGCGCCCACGCGCTGGTGGATCGCCAGTACGCGCTCTTCAACACCGTGCTGATGCCGGCGCTGGCGCGGCACAAGATCGTGATCCGCAACCACGCCGAGCGCACGCCGGCGCAGCGCAAATGGGTGCGCGAGTACTTCGAGCGCGAAGTGCGCCCGTTGCTGTCTCCGATCGGACTCGACCCGTCGCATCCGTTCCCGCAGGTGGTGAACAAGGCGCTCACCTTCGTCGTGCAGCTCGAGGGCAAGGACGCATTCGGCCGCGCATCGACGATCGCCATCCTGAAGGTACCGCGCGTGCTGCCGCGCGTGATCCCGTTGCCGGCCAAGCTGACCCCCGGGCAACAGGCGTTCGTGCTGCTTACCTCGGTGATCCGCGCCCATCTGGAAGACGTCTTCCCGGGGCGCCGGATCAGCGGCTTCTCGCAGTTCCGCGTCACGCGCGACTCCGATCTGTGGATCGACGAGCGCGAGGTGCGCAACCTGCGTCAAGCGCTACGCATGGAGCTGACGCAGCGCCATTTCGGTCACGCGGTGCGGCTGGAGGTGTTGCGCAGCTGCCCGGCCGGACTCGAGCACCTGCTGCGCGAACAATTTGCGTTACCGCACGAAGCGGTCTATCGGGTCGACGGTCCGGTCAACCTGGTACGCCTGAACCAGTTGGTCGATTACATCACCGCACCGCGCCTGCGCTGGCCCGCGTTCACGCCCGCCTGGCCGGCCAGGATCGCCCCTTCGGCCGAGGGGGCGGACATCTTCGACGCGTTGCGCCGCGCAGATCTGCTGCTGCACCATCCGTTCGAGAGCTTCGAGCCGGTGATCGAGTTCCTGCGCCAGGCCGCTTACGACCCGAAGGTCGTCGCCATTCGCATGACCCTGTACCGCACCGGTACCGGTTCGGTGCTGGTCGATCTGCTGATCGAAGCGGCGCGCCGCGGCAAGGAAGTGACGGTGGTGGTCGAGCTAAAGGCGCGCTTCGACGAGGAAGCCAACATCGACCTGGCGGAGCGGCTGGAGGCGGTCGGTGCGCAGGTCGTGTACGGCGTGGTCGGCCTGAAGACGCATGCCAAGCTGATGCTGGTTTTGCGGCGGGAGGAAACCGGCAAACACTCGCGACTCGCCTACTACGCCCACCTGGGCACCGGCAACTACCATCCGGTGACCGCCAAGCTGTACACGGATTTCGGCATGCTGACCGCGAACGAATCGCTGTGCGCGGACGTCGAACGCGTGTTCATGCATCTGACCAGCCTGACCAAGATCGAGCGCCTGAAGCATCTGTGGATCGCCCCCTTCACGCTGCACAAGCGCGTGCTGGCGGCGATCGCCAACGAGGCGCGGCTGGCGAAAGCGGGCAAGGTCGGCCGCATCATCGCCAAGATGAACGCGCTGGTGGACGAGGCGACGATCGAGGCGTTGTACGCCGCATCGGCGGCCGGCGTACGCATCGATCTGATCGTGCGCGGCGCCTGCACGCTGCACCCGGGCGTCAAAGGCTTGTCGGAGAACATCACCGTCCGTTCGATCGTCGGCCGGTTCCTCGAGCATCACCGCATCTACTACTTCCGCAACAATGGCGCCGACGACGTCTACCTGTCGAGCGCCGACTGGATGGGGCGCAACCTGTTCCGACGCATCGAAGTGGCGTGGCCGGTGCTGGACCCCAAATTGAAGAAGCGCGTGATCGACGAGGGCCTGCAGCCCTACCTGGAAGACACCGCCGACGCCTGGACGCTCGGTCCCGACGGTACCTACCGGCCGCCGCGCAGCGAGGCAGGTCGCTCGGCGCAGCAGAAGCTGCTGGCGGATCTGGCGGCCGCGGTCGGCGACCGATGAGCGCGAAAATGGACCTCGTGCTGTGGCGGCACGCCGAGGCCGAGGCCGGCGAGCCGGACGAAGGGCGTCGGCTGACCGCCAAGGGCGAGAAGCAGGCGCGCCGCGCGGCCGAGTGGCTGCACGCGCACCTGCCCGATTCGGCGCGCCTGCTGGTAAGTCCCGCGCTGCGCGCGCAGCAGACGGCGCAGGCGCTGGCGGAACTCGCGCCGCGCAAGTTCAAGACGCTGGACGCGCTCGGACCCGGCGCGACCGCGGACGAAGTCTTGCGCGCCGTCGATTGGCCGAACGCGCGCACCACCGTGGTCGTCGTCGGTCACCAGCCGACGCTGGGCCACGTCGCCAGCCTGCTGCTCGCCGGCCGCGAGCAGGCGTGGAGCATCAAGAAGTCCGGTATCTGGTGGCTGCAGGCGCGCGAGCGCGACGGCGAAATGCAGGTCGCGTTGCGCGCGGTCATCAATCCCGACCTGCTCTGAGCCGCCTACTGCAGCGGCTTCAGCGCGAAGCGCACGCCGACGCGCTCCCAGTGCGCTGCCTCTTCCTCGAGCAGATGCTGCGTCAGCGGGTGCGCAGCCAGCCAGTCGGCATCGACGGCGAGTTCGATCGTGCCGCGCGTGCGTTTCAACGTCAGGCGCGGCA
>DATLZG010000435.1:0-8818 GCA_035574095.1 Burkholderiaceae bacterium
CTGCTGGTGGCGCCCGCCGCGCTGCGCGACGGCACCTGGAAGCGCTTTCTGCATCGCCACCAGTTGCTGGTGGACATGGTGTCGTTCGAGCAGCTTGCCGCCGACCGCCAGCTCGGCGGAAAGTACGAGCACCTGCCGAGCCCGCTCGACGAGTACGCGCTGGTGGTTGTCGATGAGGCGCACCACTATCGCAATCCGGACGCGCCGGCGCGCGCCGGGGTGCTGCGCCAGTTGCTGACCGGGCCGCGCCGCGACCTCGTGTTGCTGACCGCCACGCCGGTCAACAACTCGCTGTGGGATCTGTATCACCTGCTGCGCTTCTTCATCAAGCAGGACGCCTTTCTCGCCGACCGCGGCATCCTGTCGATGCGCGCGCGCTTCGAGGAAGCGATGCGCGTCGATCCGTTCGACCTCAGCCCCGATCTGCTGTACCCGATCATCGACGCCACCACGGTCAAGCGCACGCGCAGCTTCGTCAAGAAGCACTACGAACACGATTCGATCCGCGGCCCGGACGGCAAGCTGGTGCCGATCCGCTTTCCCAAGCCCGTCGCCTCCACCCTCGAGTACGACTTCGATAGCGTCCTGCCGGGCTTCTTCGAGCGCTTCGGGGAAGACCTGGCGCCGGACGACGGCCCGCCCAAGCTGAGGCTCGCCCGCTACCAGCCGGAGCGCTATCCGGCTGGTGCAGAACCGGACGGCGAGGACAGCGCCTTAGTCGGCCTGATGCGCTCCAGCCTGTTGAAGCGCTTCGAGTCCTCCGCCTATGCGTTTCGCATGACCTGCGAGCGCATGGCCGAACAGCACGAGGAGTTTCTGCAGGCCCTGGACCGCGGCTACGTGCTGAACAGCGAGCTGCTGCGCGAGTGGTCGGCGGCCGATGACGAAACCACGCTCGAGGAATTCGTCGCCGCCAACGGCGGCGCCCGGCCAGCCAAGGAGTTCAACGTCAACGCGTTGCGGCGCGATGTCGAAAACGACCTGAAGCTGCTGCGCCACTACGCCGGCATCGCGCGCCGCGTCAAGGCGGACCGCGATCCGAAGCTGCAGCGGCTGCTGCAGGAACTCGTCGCCATCGCGGCTGAGGCCGAACGCGAGGCGTTGGACGAAACCGAAGCGCGCCAGCTACGCAAGGTGATCGTGTTCTCGCAGTTCGAGGAAACGATCGACTACATCTACGACTTCCTGGAAGCGCACGCCGTCTCCGATCCGCGCCTGGCGCCGTACCGCGACCGCATCGTCGCCGTGGCCGGCACCCGCGGCGGCGACGACCTGTCGCGTGAGCGGGCGATCTTCGGCTTCGCGCCGGTGTCCTCCGAGGCCCCGCCTGGCCTGGACGACGACCGGTTCGATCTGATGCTGTCCACCGACGTGCTGGCGGAAGGCGTCAACCTGCAGCAGTGCCGCAACATCATCAACTTCGATTTGCCCTGGAACCCGATGCGACTCGTGCAGCGGCACGGCCGCATCGACCGCATCGGCAGTCCGCACAAGGCGGTGTACCTGCGCACGTTTTTTCCCGCGCAGGGACTCGATCATCTGCTGCGGCTCGAAGAACGCATCCGCCGCAAGCTCGCTCAGGCCGCCGCGTCGGTGGGACTGGAAGGCGCGCCCATTGCCGGCGTCAAGCCAAGCGATCTGACGTTCACCGAGGCGCGGGAGGAAATCGAGAAGCTGCGGCGCGCGGAGGCCGAGATCTACGAGCGCGGTGGCACGCGCTCCGCGGCGCAAACCGGCGAGGAGTACCGGCAGGAACTGCGCAAGGCCCTGGCCACGATGCGATCCGAGATCGAGGCCATCCCCTGGAAGGCCGGCTCGGGCATGCGCAAGGGCGATAAGGCCGGCCACGCCTTCGCCGCGATGGTCGGCGAACGCCTATACCTGCGCTTCGTGCCGCTGGACCCGAACGAACCGATCGTCGCCGAGCAGGGCGCCGTGCTGCGTCTCATCGAGGCTGCGCCCGAGACGCCGACGGTTCTTGCGGAGGACATGCGCCGGGCCGTCTTCGGCGCTTGGGAGCGCGCGCGGCAGAGCGTCCACGAGGCGTGGATGGCCGAGACCGACCCGGCGAACCTTCAGCCGCGGCTGCGACCGCTGAACCGACAGATCGCGGAACACCTGCGGCTGACGCCGCCAGATGACGTGAGCGACGCCGAGATGGCCAAAGTCCTCGATGCGGTCGAATCACCGTGGAGCCGCCGCGAGGAAAACGCGCTGCGGGAGGTCTTCGAAGGCGAGTACGCCAGCGCCATGGAGCGCTCGAAGGCCGTGGTGGCCGAGATCAAGCGGCTGGGTATCGAGCCGTTCGAGGCGCCCGAGCCATTGCCGCCGATTCAGCCAGACGACGTTCACCTGGTCGCCTGGATGGCGCTCGAGCCCGAGTCGCCCAAGGCGTAACTGGTCGCGGCGCTGCCTTGTGCCGGCTCTCTGCACCACACCCAAACGAGGCTCTCCCCGTCCACGTCGATCGCGCCACCACGCGCCTCGCCAGGCGTGACCTCATCGGCTCGGCGCAAAACGCGCCGCCATGCAGGCGCGCAACAGCGTTGCGCGCTCGTCGGGTCGATCCATTCGTGTTTACCTGAAACGCATTTCATTTTTCGTTCCTTTGGATCGCCTCCACGAGATCGCAAATCGCATCCACTGCGTCGCCTGCGACACTTACGTCGCCGTGCTCGGCCGCCGCAAGTCCTTGCAGCGACTCGATCAGGCCGGCATAGCCCATCGTCGCCAGCATCTGCTTCGCCCGCTCGATGGTCTCCTTGCTGGAACCATTCTCGATCGCAACGCTTGCGCCCTCGGCGTCGCGCGCGATCTCCAGAAGCTGTTTCCAGATCGGTTCCGTCATGGCACTTCCTCCCCCGCACAGAGCCGCTTTCGACGGGTTGCGGCTATGAAGCACACTCTAGGACGCCCTCGCGCGCAAGCGGTTCCATGCCTTCGGCGACGTCGAACAGGGACGGCTCCTTCAAAGCGAGAACCGCTAGTTTGCCGGCGAGCGCGCTCAACGCGTGGTAGTACCGATCGGACAAATGGTTGCTCTCGAACTCGTGCGCAAGTTCGTGAACCAGCACATCGAGCACGCGCTCCAGCGGTCCCTCGAAGAAACCGTGCGACAGCCTGCCGAGATTGAACGTAAGCGTGCGCTGCCCGTAGGTCGCAGCGAACGGCCAGGTCACGTCGCAAACGACGCGCACTGTCACCGCTTGGCCTAGCAAGCGCCGCGCCAAGCGCTCGGAAAGCGCCACCACAGCACGGATCGCCGGCGTCCATTTCTCCGACGGCAGGTCATCCATCGCATTTCCATCAGGCCCTTCGTTGGGGCGCGGCGACGGAGTGACCTTGCCCGCGGGCCGAATCGCCTCGGCTCGCCGCGCCGCCTCCCATTCGGCCGCGCTCATCTGCGATCCGTAGACGACCGCGTAGCCCGCGGCGACCGCCCTCGCGTTGGCTTCGCGATCGTGCGGATCATAGGAAACGCGCTTCTCGCCGAAGCGAAGATCCAGAATCCGACGGACGGTTTCGGGGCGCATCGCCGCGCCATGCCGCTCGATGGCGTCGCGTACCCAAGGCGCGTTGGCATCCGCGCTTGTCAGCGTGTCGCTCATAGCCTCGAGGACCGCGGCGCGCAACTTGGCAAGGTACGCCGGACTCACATTGTCGCGGTCGAGGTTGGTCGGCACCTTGGTCTGGACATCGACGCTGAAACTGTCGCCCGTCACCACGACCGGTATTCCTAGCTCGTAGAGCGTCGCCTGCTCGCCGTCACGCGGCAGATGTATGTGAACCTTCGCGAGCCGCCGCACCCGGCGAAGCGTGCCGCCGTCGTCGCACAATTCGGTCGGCAGCGTCAGTTCGATGGTGTTCAGCGGCTTGCGATGCGGCATGACCTCTCCGTTGAGGCTCAGGCGGATTCCCTCGGGAACGAGAATGCCGCGCACCGCCTTCTCGAGCTCGTCGAACTCCTCCTCGGTGACGCGCAGCACGCCAGAAACGCGCGTGCCAACCGACCGGCTGCCTGGCAGCAAGCGTCTTCCGCGTCCGTCGAAGCGCATGCTCCATCGAACGGTCTCGATCGTCGCCGCCTCGAACAGCGCCAACGCGAGCTTCTCTCCCGCACCGAAGCGTCCACGTGCTTGCGGATTGCCCTTGCGCTCACTCGGCGCGAACAGCGTGAATCCGGCGCTCGGATCGGCAAAACCATGCGGACTGTCATCCTCGACGGACAGCTCCGCTACGAACGTGCCCTCCGAGCCGAGTGCTCCAGAACGGGGCCTCAGCGTGACCGCAACAGCGGTCGTACCTGGCGCGTCCAGCGCGTTCGAGATCAACTCGTACAGAACAAAAACCTTGCCACGCCGAGCGACGACCTGAGCTAAGCCGTCGGTATCCACGTCGAACCACTTGCGCTTCACCGCCCCCATGAAAGAACGCTCCATTCTCGCAACGAGATGTGCGACACCATCGTCTCTCAGTTCCGCGCGAAATCAAGGGAACGCATCCGAAGGCGACGCAAGACCGCGAAAGCGGGCGGCGCGTTGCGCGACAATGAGGCGACCGTTCCGAGCTTGGCCATGTCGTTCCGCACGTTCCATCGCGCCCTCCTTGGCACCGTGCTGCTGCTCGCCGTTCCAGCGACGGCGGTGGCCGAAACGATCGTCGGCGTGGTTGCCAGCGTCAGCGACGGCGATACCTTGGCGGTGATCGATCAGCGCGGCGCGGCGCATCGCGTACGCATTGCCGGCATCGACGCCCCGGAGCACGGTCAGGCGTTCAGCGAGCGCTCAACGCTTTCCTTGTCCGAGATCTGCCTCGGCAAGCAAGCCGTGATCGAGCAATCCACGGCGGATCGCTACGGCCGCGTCGTGGGGCGCGTTATCTGCGTCGGCATCGACGCCGGCGCCGAACAGGTGCGCCGCGGGATGGCCTGGGCGTTCGATCGCTATCGTGATGGCGCTGCATTTCGTCGCCTCCAGGCAGATGCGAGAGCTGCGGGGCGCGGTTTGTGGGTCGATGCCGCGCCGCTGCCGCCGTGGGAATGGCGCGCTCTTCGGCGCCGCTTGCAAGAGAAGCCTTAAGGTAAAGGCAGAACAGCGGCCAGTAGGTCATGATTTCCGGGAATCATCGCAACCGTTCGTGGCGTGCCGATTGGACGCTCGAACCTTTAAGTCGTGTTGCCGTCCACAAGAGCGGCGTGACAGCGCGGGTTCAGCCGAGTCCTACCGATCCGAGGAAGGATCGAATCACCTTGGAAAACACGAGCACTCTTGATCTTGAACTGTGGGATTTGGGGGAACTCACAGAGCAAGCGGTCAAGCTCTGGATGGAGGGAAAGTTCTGAACGATTCCGGTTGTGTGCAGGCAGCGAGCGACCATCACAGCCTGCTTTGGCTTCGTATGTAGCTGGAAAGCGCCAGCGCCGCTGAGCGCACCTGGTCGTGCGTCAAAGACTCCGGCTCCTGTTCGATGAACGCATCGAGCGCCTTCGGCTCCAGCACCCAAACGCCGAGCGCTTTCATGTCGAAGCGCTCGACGTACCAGCCCGGAAACACCACCACCGGCTGCACGTACTGCGCGTAGCCCGCTTCGCGCAGAAAGTTGTGCAGCCAGCGCGCTTGCGCTTTCGCCTGCACGATTGGATTGCGCTCAAGCACGCGCCCGTTGGCGCGGATGCCGTCGGCCGCGACCGTAATCTTGCAGTCGCCGCGGGTCGGCTTGGCAATGGTCTTGGTCTCGATCGCGTACAGCCCGCGCGGCCCGATCAGCACATGGTCGATGTTGGCGTCGCCGCTCGGTACGTCGTGAAACACGAAGAAGCCTTTGGCGCGGAACCACTCCAGATACTGCGCCACTGCGCGCTCGCCAGCGAGCCCGAGTTTGAGGGCTTTGACGCTTCTCACGGCGCGGCGCCACTTCCAGGCGGCATAGCCGACGGCACCGAGCGCCGCTGCCGTGAAAACCCACGGAGCCGGATCGACGCGCAGCAGGTGCCGGGACCACTCGAGCGCGGCCAGGACGATTAGCGCGATGGCCAGCATCACGGGCGCAAGTGCCTCGTCGTGCTTCAAGTCCTCTATCTGCCGCTCGAGCGATTCGCCGGCGACGCGCAGCGGCGCGGATTTCAGCGGAGATTTCGTGCGCTCGATGGTCATGCGGTTATTTTCACCGGCGCCTGAAAACAAGCTCTCGAAACACGAAAAGCGTCGATTTTTCAAGACGTTGCCGGAGACTCAATTATCACCAGGCGCACCGTTCACCGCGTCGCGTCGGCGAAAGCCGCATCGACCTGCCGGAACCGCTCGGTCCGGTCCGGACTGACGTAGCGCAGCGTTGTTCGGATGTCGGCGTGCCCCATCAGCTCCATCAGCGTGGTGGCCGGCATCGCCGCGGCGCCGCGCGTCCCGAACGTGTGGCGCAACCAGTGGGTCGATGCTTGGCGCAGTTTCGCCGCGGTTTCGGCTTCCCCGGCTTGTTCGGCCAAGTCGGCAGCGCGCGCACACAGCCACTTGAAGATCGCGTACAGCCGCTGCGCCGTCAGTGCCTGCCTGCTTGGCGGCAGCGATGCGATAAGCGGCTCGTCTCCCGCGCGGTCCAGCGCATCGAGGCGCAGGCCACGCAACTGCAGGTACGCGGCGAGCACATCGATCGCCGGCCGCGGCAGCGGAACGGCGCGCTCCCGCCCGCCCTTGCCGACCACGACCAGTTCGTAGCGCCGGCGGCCCTGCACGTCCACCGGGCGAATGTCCGCGCAGCGCGCCCGCGCGAACTCGTCGCGCCGCAGACCGGCGTACACGGCGAACGCCACGAGAAACCGCGCTCGCACCGCGCGCTCGTCGCCTCCGAGGTTGTCGATGGCCTGCTCCAGAAAGCGCCGCTCGGACTCGCCAAGCGATCGCTGCTGCCGCTGCAGGCGGCTGTCCGCCGCCGACCGGAACGCGCGATGTGCCTGCAGGTTTATGGCGACCGCGCGCCACGGGTTGGCGACCAGGTAGCCGGTCTTGGCCAGCCAGTCGCCGCACGCGCGCACGATGAGCAGCGCGCGCTCGATGCCGTCGCGGCTGAGGCGGCCTGAGAACGGCCGCCACACCGGGCTGCGCCGATGCACGCGGCGCGGCGCGATCCAGCGCTCGCGCGGCAGTCGCCAGGGCCACGGCGCTTGCGGGTCGGACAGCGCCACGAGGAACTCGCGGTACTCGATGCAATCGTCCACGGCGAGCGATGACAGCGCCTTTCCTTTCTCGTAGACGCACCACAGCAGCAGGCGCTCGACCTCGCGGCGGTACTCGCGCCGGGTGCCTTCGTTCACGGTCGAAGCGAGCAGCCACCGCTGCAGCGCTTCGTGGTCGTTATCCGCACCGGTGATGTTCAGCGCGCGGGGCGCCCGGTTGGTGCCCTGCGAGCCGTCGCACTCGGCCGGCACAGTCAGCGCGTCCAGCGTGGGCATCGCGCGGCCGCGCCGGATCGCCTCGATCAGATGCTCGCGTGTGAGCTTGCTCTCGGGGAGCAGGGCCGCGCTGCCGACGACCTCCGGGCCGCTTGTGCACTCCGCACGTAGCCAGCGGACGATGGCCGCCGCGCGCTTGGCACCGATCCCCCGGACTCGCGCATACCAGCGGTGGCCATAGGCATCGATCACGCCCGCCAGATCGACGAGGCTATTCAGTCCGGCGTCTACGAGCCGGCGCGCAAGCCGCGGGCCGAACCAGAGGGCGACCGGGTGCTCGGGCTTCGGAGGCGTGGCGACGTGCAGCGCAAGCTCATCGAGCGCCTTGCGAGCGTGTAGAACCTCGCGCTCCGTGGGTGGCTTGCCGCCGCGGAACTCAATGTCGGCGGCGGCCTGCGCCAGCAACTCGTCGTCGTCGAACGCCCAGGCGCCGGGCGAATCGCGCAGTTGTTGCAGGCGCGCCTCGATCCGGGATTCGTTCAGCGCGTGGCGATCAGCGGCCGCGAGCGCGCTTCGCAGCCGCCGGCGCACCGCATCGAACAGATCCTCCCTCCCGAGCAGGGTCGAGGCGCGGCGCAGCGCGCGTCCCAGCAACTCCAGCTCGGCGCGCAGATTCGCCGGACCGAGATCGTCGGCGGTGCAGAGGTGCCGGCCGGCGCGTTTCAGCGGCGTGCCCTCGATGATCTCGCGCAGGAAGACGAGCTGATGGCGGCCGATCGGACGGCCTACCGGGTGGACAGCGAGCGGCGGTGGCTTGTTGTTCACCTTGACCTATAGCGCAAAGAAGCACTTTGCAATATATATGAATGTGGCATCATAAAGCATGTTTCGGGAAAACGCTCAGGCGGCAAGAACCGCTCTTGTTTGCGTCGAGTGCGGTTTCAGTTGTGGGATCGGCTCGCTGCGTCCGCTCGAGGTGGACGGCGGTCTAGCACTGACGTGCCCGCTTTGCGGCAGCGCCGAAGGGTTGGCACCTGCTGGCGTCCCAGGAAGTGGTGTAACTCCACAAGGGCGCGGCAAGGTGCGTAGGGCGTAGCCCGAAGCAGCTTGCCGCGCGGCGGCGGCCGTCCTGGCTGGGGTGGCCATCGTGGTCCCGGATATGGTTGAGGTGCGACCCACCAACCTGTCCGAAGGAGATTCCACGATGACCACCCCACTATGTCACTGGCCGAACTCGCCGAGAAGGGCGCCGACGTCGACCTGCTGCGCCAGATGGTGCAGTTCATGGCCCAGCGCCTCATGGAGATCGACGTCGAGGGCCGCTGCGGCGCCGGCTACGACGAGAAGGCCCCTGGCGCGCGGCTGAACAGCCGCATCGGCTACCGCCACCGGGTGTGGCAGACCCGCGCCGGCAGCGTCGAGCCGCCAGATCCC
>DATLZG010000436.1:0-2887 GCA_035574095.1 Burkholderiaceae bacterium
ATTCCCGCCAGTGAATGCAAGGTGGCGTGGGCGTAACTGGGAAAAAGTCAAAGCGTGGGTTGCAGAGAACGAAGGGATGCGCGGCAATGCGGATTCGGCTCAGATCCCAAATGCCTCCTCGTGGCGACAGACAAGGCTTCAAAATCGGCCGCAACGGGCGGCGCTACTGGATCGCGAGTCAGGCGCGGCGCAGCGGCACCTACGGCTTCCCGGACAGGTGCATCGAATTGCCGGCGGAGATCGTGACCGCTGAACAGATCGCCGAATTCTGCCGCTTTCACAACGCACGGCTCGATGCGTGGATCGAGCAGCACAAGACGGCGCAGGAGACGACCGCGCGCACGCCGTCGCGGTCGGAAATTACTCGCGTGCGACCGCAGAAGGCGAAAACTCAATCGCCGTATCTCTCGGGCGTAACGGCCTAGCCCAGGCCAGAGGATTCGTCGTACTCGCGGAGTACGACGACGACGGGCGCGTGCTCGACGTTGTCGCGGCCAAAATCGACGGCGTCAATCTTCGGCCGGACACGCAGTACAAACTCGAACGCGGCCAAATCATACCGGCGTGACGCTATGACCGGCCCTGAGCTCCGCGCCATTCGTCAGCGCCTCGGCCTAACGCTCTACGCATTCGGCCTGGCGCTCGGCTATCGTGGCAGCCGAAACGCCGTGCAGGTGACCGTCGCGCGCCTGGAGAGTGGCCGGGCGCGCATCACGCCGCAGGTCGAGCGGCTCGCCACCATGTACGCCCGCCGTGGCGTACCGCGCGAATTCATGCGCTCAGGGCATGCACGACCTGGCGCGAAGTGATCCTGTGACCCCGAACGACATCAGGCTCCTGATGAAGGCCGCTTCCCTCTCCAATAGGGAGGCGGCCGCCGCCTTGAGCGCCGACGAACGCGAAGTGCGTCGCTGGAAATCCGGCGCCGCAACCCCTACTCCTGCACAATGCGACAAGCTCATCGGTCTGGTCGCTGATGCGCTGGCCGCCCAACTGATCCGCGCGCTGGAGATCGCCGCCAATGGCCGGGTTGTCGCCCGGCTGACCGTCAACCCCGACATGCTGAGCCTCGACGGGATCGAGGCGTTCACGGAAGTCACACAGCTTCGACTGCGCGCCGCATTCATCACCCGCCTGATGGAGCGCGGCCTCAAAATCGAACGGGACGACCGATGAAATCCACCATCGCTCACCGCTCCGGCGCCGCGTGATAGCGCGCGAGCACGACGAGCGTGCAGCGCATGCGCTCGCCACCGATGGTCACGCGGTTCACGTCCTTGTCGCTGATCACCACGCCCGGCACCGGGCATTGCCGCAGCGCCTCCGACCAGGCGCCGTTGGCCCAGGGCGAGTCGCGGAACAGCCGCGCCAGCGCCGCGTGCCGATGCGGCACCGCAAGCACCAGGCTGTTGAGCGGCGCGCCGTCGGCGTCGGCGAGGCCGAGCATGCCGCAGGCCTCCGCCGCGCTCACGTCTGCCGCGCGGCACTTCGCCTGCACCAGGTCGTGCACGTGCAGCAGCCCGAGCCCGGCGTCGGCGAGATCGCGCCGCGCCTCGTCGCGCGTGTACTGGGCATCGATGCCGCGGCTCTCCTCCTCGATCAGATATTCGAGCCGCTGCCCGACGCTCTGCTTGCTGCCGCCGCGCCAGGGCTCGACCGGCGTCGTCATCAGGTGGGCGAGGCAGCCGCGCCAGTTCGGCAGCGCGCTCTCCATCTCGGGCAGCGCCTCGGCGCCGAGCTGCTCCTGCCACCAGGCGCCGTCGTCCGAGGTGTGCAGGCCGAGCTCGCCGGCCAATTCACCGAGCACGATCTCGGCGAGCGCGAGCAGCGTCCCGTAGGTGTCCTGGCCGCGCGCGTCGTGGCCGGCGCCGGCGAGGATGTCGCGATAGGCGGCGAACGTGGCGCTGAAGCGCGGCCACTCGCGCATCACCACCGCGAGCAGCTTGCGGCCGGCGGTCTCCTCGATCACCGGAGGCGCGGAGGCGCGCGCGCGCGGCAGCGGCTGCAGGCGCAGGATTGCCACGCGCGAGACGTCCTGCGCGAGATGCAGCGGATTGTTGATCGCGCTGAAGAGGAACGCACAGCGGAGCTGATAGGAGGTCGGCGCGCCGTCGGCGCCGCCGCGGCGCGCGAATGCGCCGGAGGCGGCGATCCGCATCAGCGCCACGAGATCGTCCACCTTGCGCTGGTCCGCGCCCGG
The DNA here is from genome assembly GCA_035574095.1 of Burkholderiaceae bacterium. Taxonomy (GTDB): domain Bacteria; phylum Pseudomonadota; class Gammaproteobacteria; order Burkholderiales; family Burkholderiaceae_F; genus JAKANT01. The sequence continues at coordinate 2,201 of DATLZG010000436.1, forward strand.
CTCGAGCTCATCCACGGCGACCAGCCGGTTATCGTGCGCCATGTCCTGGTAGATGCCGGCGGCGGTCGTGTTCGAGGTCGGGAACACCGCCTCGCCGAACAGCATCTGCAGGCAGGCCTGCAGCGCCGACTTGCCGGTGCCTTTGTCGCCGAGCAGGAGCACCGCCGGGCGCCAGGCGAGCGCGCCGCCGAGATAGCCGACGCAGTTGTGCCCGAGCATCAGCATCGGGTCGATGTCCGGCCGCCGCCAGTTCCACGAACGGTAAACCTCGATCAGGCGCGCGGCCGGATTGTCCTCGGACTTGATCTGCTCCGACCAGGGCGATGGCAGCGCCGGCAGCCGCGGATAGAGATGGCCGCCGTGCAGCCCGGTCTCGAGCGGCACCGGCCGCTGCTTCGCGTCGTCCCACACCCAGAGTTCCTCGCCGGCGTGATAGATGAGCTGCCCGCCGGGCAGCGTCCACATGCCCAGGCCGCGCAGCTTGTCGCGGGGATTGAACAGCCCGCGCCGCGAGCACGCCTGAAAGAAAATCTGCCGCACCGCGTCGTCCTCGAACGACTTGATCGGCGGCGGCGGCGGCGGCTCGCCGTCGGCGGCCTTCGGCGCGCGGCCCCAGCGCGGGCACATCCACTGCGGATAATTGGGCGTCGCCGCGAACAGCGATTGGATGCCGGCGTGCGAGAAATC
>DATLZG010000437.1:0-2908 GCA_035574095.1 Burkholderiaceae bacterium
TTTTTGGCCGCGCCGGCGGCGGTGGCGGCTTCGTTCATGGGCTTTGGAAGTGGGCGGCCAGACGCGCTCCCAGACGGACGGCGGCTTCGCCCCAAGTGGTGGACACGCCGAGTGTAGCCAAGTCGACCGCGGCCAGCCCGGCGTAGCCGCAGGGGTCGATGCGGGTAAACGGCTCCAGGTCCATCGCGACGTTCAGCGCCACGCCGTGATAGCAACAGCCGCGCGTGACCTTGATTCCGATGGCGGCTATCTTGGCCAGCCCGGCAAACGGGGCGTCCGGCGTCGGGCGCCGGTCCTCGTCCGTCGCCACGTACACGCCGGGTGCGCCGGCCACGCGGTGGCCTTCGATGCCGTAGGAGTCCAGCGTCTGGATCACGCTCTGTTCCAGCCGGTAGACCAGCTCTTTGACGTAGATGCCGAGCCGGCGCAGATCGAGCAGCGCGTAGGCGACCACCTGGCCGGGGCCGTGATAGGTGACCTGTCCGCCGCGATCGGTGGCGACGACGGCGATCGCGCCAGGGTCCAGCAAGTGCTCGCGGCGGCCGGCCTGGCCGAGCGTGTACACCGGCGGGTGCTCGAGCAGCCAGATCTCGTCCGGCGTGCCGGCCGTGCGGCGGGCGCTGAACTCGCGCATCGCCTGCCAGGTCGACAGGTAGTCGGCGCGGCCCAGGGTCCGCACCACGGGCATCGTCACAGCACGACGCTCACCATCGGATGGCGGGTGAGCGCCAGATAAAGGGCGTCCAGTTGTTCGCGCGAGGTGGCGCGCACGGTCGCGGTCAGCGACAGGTAGTTGCCATGGCGCGACGCGCGCAACTCGACGGTCGCGGCGTCGAAGTCCGGCGCATGCTCGCGCACCACCGCGACGATCGTCTGCGCGAAATCGTCGCGGCGCTTCCCCATCACTTTGATCGGAAAGTCGGTCGGGAAAGTGAGCGGCGAGGCCGCGCTGTCGGTCGGCGTCATAAGGCGGCGATGGCGGCGTCGTAGGCCGCGCGCAACCGCTGATAGATGGGGCCGGGCCGGCCGCTTCCAACCGGTCGGCCGTCGAGGCTGACGATCGGCAGCACTTCGCGCGTCGCGGCGGTCAGCAGCAGCTCGTCGGCGGCCTCGACCTCGGCGCGCGCGATCGGCCGCGCGACGAACTCGATGCCGAGCGCACCGCACATCTCCTCGATCAGTCCGTAGCGGATGCCCTCCAGGATGTAGCGGTCGCGCGGCGGTCCCAGCACCACACCGTCTTTGACGACCCAGATGTTGCTCGCCGAACCCTCGGTGAGAAAGCCGTCGCGGAACTGCACCACTTCGTGCGCGCCGTTTTCCACCGCGTACTGGCGCGCCAACACGGCCGCCAGCAACGACACCGACTTGATGTCGCAACGCAGCCAGCGTTCGTCGGCGCGGCTGACCGCACGCAGCCCACCGTCGCGCAGCTCCGGTCCGGGGCGCACGAAGGGGCTGGTCATCGCGAACACGGTCGGTGCCACGCCGGCCGGAAATGCGAAATCGCGCTTCGCGACCCCGCGCGTGACCTGGAGGTAGACGAACTGGTCTTCAGTTTCGCCGCGGGCGATCAGCGCGGCGATCATGGCGCGCCAGCCGGCGCCATCGAAGGGCTCGGCGATGCGCACCTCGCGCAGGCTGCGCGTCAGCCGCGCCAGGTGCTGCTCGAGCCGGAACGGCTTGCGGCGATACACCGGTACGACCTCGTAGACGCCGTCGCCGAAGATGAAGCCGCGGTCCAGCGGCGAGATACGCGCTTCGGACAGCGGCAGCCAAGTGCCGTTCAGGTAGCAGATCGAAGAGTCCATGCGGCGGGCAAAAGGCGGTTAACGTGCATGCTACCCGCTCGGGGAGCGCGGCCCGCGGATCGTGAAGCGGACGAGCGCCGGTGAACCGTACGAATCGGCGGCCGCCACCGCTAAGTCGCCGCAACGAACTTCCGAGATCGTCGCGAGCGGCCGCAAGACTGGATCGCACTCGGCAGCGCGGGCGTACAAAGGTGTACGTCGAGCACCGCAGCGGCGCGATTTGACTGCGCCGTCGTCTCTCAGAAGTTCCTAACGCCGCCGCAGCGCGCGCAGGAATTCCTGCCCTTGCGCGTCGCCCAGGATGCCGGCGACCAGACGCTCGGCTTCGTGCAGCCGTTGGCGTAGTTCATCTGGCGTGCGGCACTGCTCGATGCGGACCGCCATCACTTCCGCGTCGGGGCCGAGGCGGTCGGACAGTTCGCGCACCGCTCGCCGCTTCACCGCTTCGAGCGTAGCGACCAGACGCTCGTCGGCGAGTTCGTCGCCGGAGTCGACGCCAGCCGGCTCGGCCACCGCGGCGCGCACCGCCGCGCTGTTCACCGGTTGTACGAACCCCTGCGCTTCCAGGGCTTCGAGGATCGTCGCGATCTCGCCCGGCCGCGCCAGCGGGGCGAGCTCCGCCACCGTGCGCTTGCCGTCGACCATGATCAGCACGCGGCGCGCCGCCAGCGACAGCCCGCCGCTGCGCGCCGCCACTTCGGCCGCACCCTTAGGGGTTTTTGCGTAGACGAGCCGTTCGTCGATCATGGATCGGGAGATGCGAGCTGTGCTTTCCCGACGGCTTATCGGCTCTCGCGGGAGACGAGTTGAGGAAGCCCGGACTTTTAGTCGCTTTCACCGGGAGCGTCAAACGCGATCCGGACATGCCCGGCTACCAGGCGCTTCAGCGTGGACAAGCGGCGATGAAAAAAGTGGTCGGCTCCGGGCAGGACGATCACCGGCAGCTCCTGGGGGCGAGCCCAGTCGAACACGTCCGCCAGCGGGATCGTTTCATCCTGTTCGCCGTGGATGACCAGCGTGTGCGCAGGCACAGTGGGCAGCGGCCACTTGCCGGCCGCTGCGCCGACCAGAACGACGATCTGCGGCGGGCGGCCGCG
>DATLZG010000438.1:0-2322 GCA_035574095.1 Burkholderiaceae bacterium
AGCGTATGCGCCGGCTGACCGCCGCCATTTCGCTGTGGCTGGCCGCGACGGCGGCCGCCGCGCCGCTTGGAGAGGAGGGGGCGAAGCGCTTGTTGACCCGCGCCGGTTTCGCCCCCAGCGCGGCGGAGATCGCCCGCTTCGCCGCGCTCGACCAGCCGACCGCGGTCGAGGAGCTGCTCGCGCCGCGCGCGGCGACGACGACCGTCGCACCGCCGCCGTGGGTCGACGAAGCGATCGTTTCGCCGCGCGCTTTGAGCGCGATGAGCGAGGACGAGCGGCGGGCGGCGCGCGAGCGCGCCCTACGTCAGAGCCTGGAGCTGCGCGGCTGGTGGCTGCGCGAGATGACGGCCACACCGGCGCCGCTGCTGGAGCGCATGACGCTGTTCTGGCACAACCACTTCGTGTCGGCGCAGCCGAAGGTGCGGGCGCCGCAGCTGATGTACCGGCAGAACGTGCTGCTGCGCAGGCATGCGCTCGGCAACTTCGGCGCACTGCTGCACGCGGTGGCCAAGGATCCGGCGATGCTGCTTTATCTGGACGCCGCCAACAATCGGCGCGATGCGCCGAACGAGAATTTCGCGCGCGAGGTGATGGAGCTGTTCACGCTCGGGCCGGGCCACTACACGGAGCGCGATATCAAAGAGGCCGCGCGCGCGTTCACCGGCTGGAGCCTCGACGCGCAGACCGGCCAGTTCGTGTTCCGGCGCCGGCTGCACGACGACGGCGACAAGACCGTGCTCGGCCGCACCGGCCGCTTCGACGGCGATCAGGTGCTCGACCTGCTGCTCGCGCACCCGGCCACCGCGCGCTTCATCGTCGACAAGCTGTGGCGCGAGTTCGTTTCGCCGCGGGTCGATCCGCAGCGGGCGGAGGCGATCGCTGCCCGTTTTCGCGCCAGCGGTTACGAGATCCGCGTCGCGTTGCGCGAGCTGCTGCGCCAACCGGAGGTCGTGGCCGGCAGCCAGGACGACGCGCTCGTCAAGTCGCCGGTCGAACTCGTCGTCGGCTTCGTGCGCCAGTCGGAAGCGCAGCTCGAGCATCCGGTCGGTGCAGCCCTCGCCGTCGCGGCGATGGGGCAGAACCTGTTCGCGCCGCCCAACGTCCGCGGCTGGCCGGGCGGCGAGGCGTGGATCAACACGCAGACCTTGCTGGCGCGCAAGCAGTTCCTCGAGCAGGCGCTGGCGCGACGTTCGGCGGCCGTGGCGGTGATGGCGGAAGAGATGATGAGCGGGGCCGGGCGCGACACCGCCGCGATGGTGCCTGCCGCGCGCCGGCAGCGGCGCAGCGAGCTGGCGCAAGCGCTTGCGGTGCGAGTGGATGCGGCGGCGTGGTTGCACGCGATCGCCGGGGTGTCGCCCGAGCGACCCGTCGACGGGCCGACCGCGCAGCGGATCGCCGCGGCCGTGTCCGTCCTGCCGCCGGTAGCCGCGCCGACGGCGTCGTCGACACTCGCGCTCGACGCCTTGCGCGCGGCGGTGCTCGATCCCGTCTACCAGTTGAAGTGAGGACAAGGTGGCGACGCGGCGTACCCTTCTTCTTTCGGCGGCCGGCGCTTGGCTGAGCCTGCATCGATTGCCGAGCTGGGCGCGGACCGCTGAAGCCGAGGCCCACCGGCTGCTGGTGCTGCTCGAACTGCGCGGCGGCAACGACGGGCTGAATACCGTGGTGCCGATCGACGACGGCCGCTACTTCGACTTGCGGCCGCAACTGGCGCTACGCGAGAAAGAAGTCGTGCGATTGCGCGGCGGCCCGGCGCTGCACGCGGCCCTCGCGCCGCTGCGCGCGCTGTGGGAAACGGGCGAGATGGCCGTCGTGCAGGGCGTCGGCTACCCGGAACCGAACCTGTCGCACTTCCGTTCGATCGAAATCTGGGACACCGCGGCGGCGAGCGACCAATACCTGCAGCAGGGCTGGCTGACGCGAGCGGCCGCGTTGGCGCCGGCATTTCGCGCCGCCAGTGCCGACGGCGTGGTGATCGGCGCCGCCGATCTTGGCCCGCTGGCAGGCGGCGCGCGGGCGATCGCGCTGGCGGATCCGGCCCGTTTCGCGCGCCAAGCGCGATTGGCCGCTGGCGTCGAGGCGCCCGCCACTGGCGCGCTGGCGCACCTGTTACGCGTCGAACGCGACATCGCGCGCGCCGGCGCGGAGCTGAAACCGGAAGCCAGCTTCGCCACCGAGTTTCCGCGCGGACCGTTCGGGCTGGCCGTGCAGCGCGCGGCCGAGGTCGCGGCGACCCGGCGCGTGCCGGTCGTGCGCCTGACGCTGAACGGTTTCGACACGCACCGCAACCAGGCCGGCGCTCACGCGGCACTGCTGCAGCAA
>DATLZG010000439.1:0-3352 GCA_035574095.1 Burkholderiaceae bacterium
GGCCAGACGCTGATCGTGTTCGCCGCTTCGATCGCGCTGATCGTCGCGCTGTGGCTGTTCTTCGGCCGCACGCTGGCCGGCAAGGCGCTCGCCGCCACCGCGGTGAACCGCAACGGCGCGCGCCTGATGGGCATATCGACCGCTGCCGCAGGCCAACTGTCGTTCACGATGGCCGCCGCGATCGGCGCACTGTCGGGCCTGCTGATCGGCCCGACCACCACCATCTATTACGACTCCGGCTTTCTGATCGGCCTGAAGGGCTTCGTCGCCGCGGTGTTCGCGGGGCTGGCCAGCTATCCGCTGGCGGCGGCCGGCGCGATCGGCGTCGGCATCCTCGAATCGTTCGGCTCGTTCTGGGCCAGCGCGTTCAAGGAAGTGATCGTGTTCACCGCGATCCTGCCGGTGCTGCTGTGGCGTTCGCTGATCGACCGCCATCTCGAAGACGAGTGAGATGAGCGCGCGCTCTTTGGCCGCCGCCGGCTTGTTCGCCCTGCTGTTCGCGCTGCCGCTCGCGCCGGTGCCCGAGTTCTGGATCACGCAGTTGAACTACATCGGGCTGTACGCGATCGTCGCCATCGGCCTCGTGCTGTTGACGGGCGTCGCCGGCCTCACCTCGTTCGGGCAGGCGGCCTTCGTCGCGATCGGCGCCTACACGACCGCGCTGCTGACGGTCAATCAGCTCGCCTCGCCGTGGCTGACGCTCGTCATCGGCGTGCTGATCACCGCCGCCAGCGCGCTGCTGCTGGGCGCGCTGACACTGCTGCTGTCCGGCCACTATCTGCCGCTGGCGACGATCGCCTGGGGACTGTCGCTGAACTACCTGATGGCGAATCTCGATTTCCTCGGCAAGTACGACGGCATCCTCGGCATTCCGGCGCTGCGGTTCTTCGGCCTCGCGCTCGCCGACGGGCGCGCGCAGTTCTATCTGATCTGGGGCTTCGCGGTCGCCGCCGCGTTCGCCGCGTTGAACCTGCTCGACTCGCGCCCGGGCCGCGCGATCCGCGCACTGCGCGGCGGCAGCGTGATGGCCGAATCGATGGGCGTATCGACGTTCCGTTACAAGCTGCTGGTGTTCGTGTTGGCCGCGATCCTCGCCGCGGTCTCCGGGTGGCTGTTCGCGCATTTCCAGCGCACGGTCAACCCGACCCCTTTCGGGCTGAAGATGGGCATCGAGTACCTGCTGATGGCGGTCGTCGGCGGCGTGGGCAGCGTGTGGGGCGCGTTCACCGGCGCCGCGGTCGTCAAGATCGCCGAAGATCAATTGCAGGCCTGGCTGCCGAAGCTGGTCGGCGCCAGCGGCAACTTCGAGATCATCGTCTTCGGGCTCGCGTTGGTGCTGACGCTGAAGTACGCGCCGCAGGGCCTGTGGCCGATGCTGGCCGCGCGCCTGCCGCCGCGCGTGCGCAATGACGGCTGGGCCGGTGCGGTGCCGCTCGCCACGCGCGCCAAGCCCGCGCGCGGCGAGCCGCTGCTGGAGGTGCGCGCGGCGCGCAAGGAGTTCGGCGGCCTGGTGGCCGTCAACGACGTCGGCTTTCGCCTGCACGCGGGCGAGATCCTCGGGCTGATCGGCCCCAACGGAGCCGGCAAGTCCACGCTGTTCAATTTGGTCTCCGGCGTGCTGCCATTGACCGCCGGCGAAGTGCATTTCCGCGGCGAACGCATCGACGGCCTGGGCCCGCGCCGCATCGCCGAACGGGGGCTTGCGCGCACGTTCCAGCACGTCAAGCTCGTGCCCGACATGACGGTGTTGGAGAACGTCGCGCTCGGCGGACACCTGCGCACGCGCGCCGGCACGGTGGCCGCGATGCTGCGGCTGGAGCGCCATGAAGAGCGGCGGCTGCTCGCCGAAGCCGCGCGCCAATTGCAGCGCATCGGCATGCAGAGCTACATGCACGAGCTGGCCGGCAATCTGCCGCTGGGGCCGCAGCGGCTGGTGGAAATCGCGCGCGCCTTGGCCACCGATCCGGCGCTGCTGCTGCTCGACGAGCCGGCCGCCGGCCTGCGCCTGCGCGAGAAACAGGCCCTGGCCGAGGTGCTGCGCCAGTTGCGCGCCGAGGGGCTGTCGATCCTGCTGGTCGAACACGACATGGACTTCGTGATGGGACTGACCGACCGCATCGTCGTGATGGAGTTCGGCACCAAGCTGATCGAAGGCACGCCGGCCGAAGTGCAGGCCAGCCCGGCCGTGCGCGCCGCCTACCTGGGCACCGAGCATTGACGGCGATGGCGGCCGATTTGTTCGAAGTGCGCGACCTGCACGCCGGCTACGGCAAGGCCGAGGTGCTGACCGGCATCGACCTGCGCGCGCAGGCCGGCAGCGTCGTCACCGTGATCGGCCCCAACGGCGCCGGCAAATCGACGCTGCTCAACGCGCTGATGGGACTGCTGCCGGCGCGCGGGCATCTGTTTTTCGACGGCGTGGACTTGTTGCGCGAGCCGCTCGAAGCGCGCGTGCTGCGCGGCATCGCCCTGGTGCCGGAGCGGCGCGAGCTGTTCGCCACGATGCCGGTGGAGGACAACCTGGTACTGGGGGCGTTTCGCCGCTACCGCCTGCGCGAACGCAACTGGCGCGACGAGTTGGACAAGGTCTACGCGCTGTTCCCGCGCCTGCAGGAGCGGCGCCGCCAACTGGCCGGAACGCTTTCAGGCGGCGAACGCCAGATGCTGGCGATCGGCCGCGCGCTGATGAGCAAGCCGCGGCTGCTGCTGCTCGACGAACCGAGCCTTGGGCTGGCGCCGCTGATCGTGCGCGACATCTTCGCCGTGATCGCCCGCCTGCGCGCCACCGGCGTCACGATCCTGCTGGTGGAGCAAAACGCCCGCGCGGCCTTGGAGGTGGCCGACTACGGCTATGTGCTGGAGACCGGCGCGATCACGCTACACGGGCCGGCGCGAGAGCTGGCGGCCGATACGCGCGTTGTCGAGTCTTATCTGGGAGCGCGGCGCGAAGGCTGAACGGGAGGATGCGGCGCAGCGCTGCGCCACCGCATGTGCGGCTGTAAATGGCAGCGCCCCAGCCCGGTTTCTGCTAGGAGCGCAGGCCCTCGGGCTTGCGCGCGGTGGTATGGACGCTCCAGCCGGGATGCGCCGGACGCTCGTCGGTGGCGCGGCAGACGCCACTGGAGCATCGGTCGATCAGAACCGTCTTCGATGCGGCGATAGTCTTCGTCCTGATTCAGGCGTGAACGTGTCGTTTCAGGCACTCCAGCGTCGCCGTCTCGCAGCGCGGGCAGGCCTTGAACGGCGGCTGGGAGATCTGGAAACCAATGGCGGTGATGCCGGCGACCGCCGTCACGATGGAGAACCAGGGACCGGCGGGCTGTGCCAGTCCAAGCACGCTTGCCATCGCCCA
>DATLZG010000440.1:0-5215 GCA_035574095.1 Burkholderiaceae bacterium
CACAGGTCGGGTAGCACGGTGTGCATGCGCTTGGCCGCACCGACGATCGCGTCCACCGGGCAGGCCTGGATGCACAGCGTGCAGCCGATGCAAAGCGACTCGTCGATGACGGCGACACGCAACGGCTGCTCCACGCCGTGCGCGGGGTTTAGCGGCACCGCGGGCCGGCCGGTGAGCGCCGCCAGCGCGATGATGCCGGCGGCACCGCCCGGCGGGCATTGGTTGATCTCCGCCTCCGCGCGTGCGATCGCCTCCGCGTACGGCCGGCAGCCGCCATAGCCGCACTTCGTGCACTGGGTTTGCGGCAGGACGGCGTCGATGCGTGCGGCCAACGCACGCTGCGCAGCGGTGAGCTCGGGAGCGATCGCGTCCGCCATGGACGCGATTATTTCAGAGGGGCGCGGCCTACGCGTTGGCGCGGATGAAGTCGCGCACCTGCGGGTAGATCGTTTCCCGCCAACGGCGGCCGGAGAAGATGCCGTAATGGCCCGCACCGGCGGCGGTCAGGTGCTTCTTGCGCGACTTCGGAATGCCGGTGCACAAATCGTGTGCCGCCTGCGTCTGACCGCTGCCCGAGATGTCGTCCAGTTCGCCTTCGATCGTGAACAGGGCCACCGTCTTGATGTCGCCCGGGACGACCCTCCGGCCGCGCACGTCCCAGGTGCCGTTCGGCAGGCGGTGTTCCTGGAACACGATCTTGATCGTGTCCAAGTAGTACTCGGCGGGCAGGTCCAACACGGCGTTGTACTCGTCGTAGAAACGGCGGTGCGCCTCGACGTCCTCCATGTCGCCCTTGACCAAGTCGAGGTAGTAGTCCCAGTGCGACTTCAGGTGCCGGTCAGGATTCATCGCGACGAAGCCGGCGTGCTGCAGGAACCCCGGATAGACGCGGCGCAGGTAGCCCGGGTAGCTGGAGGGCACCTTGAAGATGACGTTGTTCTCGAACCATTCGTACGACTTGCGCGTCGCCAGCGCGTTGACCGCCGTCGGACTGCGACGCGTGTCGATCGGGCCGCCCATCATCGTCATCGAGCGCGGCAGCTTCGGGTCGGCCGCGGTCGCCATCAGGGAGATCGCCGCCAGCACCGGGACGGTCGGCTGACACACCGACATCACGTGCACGTCGGGGCCGAGCAGGCGGATGAACTCGGTCACGTAGTCGACGTAGTCGTCGAGATGAAACGGCCCATGCGCAAGCGGCACCATCCGCGCATCGACCCAGTCGGTGATGTAGACGTCGTGCTCGGGCAGCAGCGCACGCACGGTGTCGCGCAACAATGTCGCGTGGTGACCGGAGAGCGGTGCCACGACCAGCACCGTCGGGTCCTTGCCACGCCCGTTGTTCTTGGCGGCCAGCGCGCGCCTGAAGTGCAGCAGCTTGCAGAACGGCTTGTCGACGACCACCTCTTCGTGCACGGCGACTTCGGCGCCGTTCACCACCGTCGTGCGCAGACCGAATTCCGGTTTCTCGTAGTGCTTGCCAATCCGGTGCAGCAAGTCGTAACCGGCGGCCAGACGGCGTGAAAACGGCGTATAGGCCAGCGGGTTGTAAGGGCTGGTCAGCAGTTGCGACGTGGCCTGCGCCCATACCGACAGTGGGTGCATGAACCGGCGTCGCATTTCGTGCAGTTCGTACAGCATGTGCTACCCCCTATCCGGCGCGTGCATTCGCATCGCCAAGCGCCGAGAAGCCGCAGACGACTACGCTGTTAGCGCGTGTGGTATCCGAAGCATCGCTTTATGCCCCTGCGCTCCTCGGCGGAACCTCGGGTCGCTGGCGGCGATTTCGTCACGGCTTCAGAGACGGCGCGATTATCGTCGCGCCTCTGCGGCGCAGCAATGCGGCGAGAAGAGCGTTGTTTTTCCGTCATCAGCACGGCTTGCCTGCCGGCGCGCGGTCTGGCCACTTGACCTCACCAGTAGTTTTCGACCGCCAACTGCCCGGGCTTGCCGCGGCGCGAGGTGCTGAAACCGCGCACGCCCAGGACCTTGCGAGCGGCGGCGATCATGTCCGGATTGCCGCAGACCATCACGCGGCCGCGCTCCGGATCGAGCGGCAACCCGACGTGTGCCTCCAGCGCACCGCTTTCGATCAGCGCCGGGATGCGGGACGCGAGTGCCCCCGCCGCCGGCGCGCGGGTGACGACCGGCACGTAGCGCAACTTGTGTCCGTGCGCGCGCCAGCGCGGATCGTCGCGATAGGCCGCGATCTGATCGGCGTACGCCAGCTCGTTCGGATAGCGCACGCTGTGCACGACGATCAGGTTCTCGTAGGCCGCCCAGATATCGGGCTCCCACAGTATCGAAAGGAACGGCGCGAGGCCGGTGCCGGTGCTCAACATCCACAGGTCCGTGCCGCCCGCGAAGCGGTCCGTCGTGAAGAAGCCGTAGTTGAGCTTATCCACGTACACGGTGCCGCCCACGCTCAACCGCGCCAGTTCCGACGTGAACTCGCCCGCGGGAATTACGATGGAAAAGAACTCGAGGAAGTGAGCGTCGCGCGCGGAAGCGATCGAGTAAGCGCGCCAGACGATCTTCTCGCCTCTCGGGTTTTTCGGATTGTCGGGGTCCGGCTTCTTCACTCCCAGGCGCGCAAACTGGCCGGGAACGAAGTGAAAATCGGCGGGGCGCGTCAGCCGGAAGGAGAAGAGATTCGGGGCCCAGGGGCGGATCCAGAGGATCCGTTCGGCGGTGTATTTGGCCTCGGCCATCGAAGGTGGCCGCGCTAGTGCGACAGCGTCACGAGGGGCACGCAATGCGGCGCCGCGCCGTCGACTCGAGGCGCTTCGCGCCGCGGACGGCGAACGCCACGGCCAGAACTGCCGGAGCCTCGCGCGCGCAGGCGACCTCGTGCAGCATCCGCGCTAGCGCTCCAGGTACTTCAGTTTGTCCTTCACGTCCTTCCACTCGTCGGCGTCCGGCGGGTGCGGCTTCATGCGCGTGATCGACGGCCACTTCTTCGCCAGCTCGACGTTCAGCTGGATGAAGTGGCGCTGGTCGGCCGGCACGTCCTCTTCGGCGTAAATCGCGTTCACCGGACACTCGGGGATGCACACCGCACAGTCGATGCACTCGTCCGGATCGATGGCGAGAAAGTTCGGCCCTTCGCGGAAGCAATCGACCGGACAGACATCGACGCAGTCCGTGTACTTGCACTTGATGCAAGGCTCGGTGACGACGTGGGTCATCTGGCGTGCGTGAACTCGGAAACGCGGGCATTCTATCGCAGCGCAGCGCGCGGCCGGCCGGCGACCGTCGCCGGCGCGAAGCTCGAACCGCGGCTGCCTACAATGCCCGCATGATCATCACGTCGCTGCTCGACACCGACCTGTACAAGTTCACGATGATGCAGGTGGTGCTGCATCAGTTTCCCGGCGCGCAGGTCGAATACCGCTTCAAGTGCCGTAACGCCGGCGTCGACCTGACGCCGTACGTCGAGGAGATCCGCGAGGAGATCGCCTGGCTGTGCACGCTGCGCTTCCGCGAGCGCGAGCTGGAGTACCTGCGCGGCCTGCGCTTTATCAAGAGCGACTTCGTCGACTTCCTCGGCCTGTTCCAGCTGAACACCAAGTACATCACGGTGGCGCCGGCGCCGCGGGGCGACGGCGAGATCGACATCGTAATCAAGGGACCCTGGCTGCATACGATCCTGTTCGAGATTCCGGTGTTGGCGATCGTCAACGAGGTCTACTTCCGCAACACGCAGCCGATCCCCGACTATTCGGAGGGTCGCCGCCGCCTGCGGCAGAAGATCGCGCTGATCCGCGACGACCCCGAGATGGCCGGTGTGCGCATTGCCGACTACGGTACGCGGCGGCGTTTTTCGCGCATCTGGCACGACGAGGTGCTGCTGACCTTGAAGGAGCAGCTGCGGGAAAACCTGGCGGGTACCAGCAACGTGATGTATGCGATGAAGCACGGGCTGACGCCGCTCGGCACGATGGCGCACGAGTACCTGCAAGCCTGTCAGGCGCTGGGCCCCCGCCTGCGCGATTCGCAGACCTTCGCCTTCGAGGTGTGGGCCAAGGAGTACCGCGGCGACCTCGGTATCGCGCTGTCGGATGTGTACGGGCTGGACGCGTTCCTGCGCGATTTCGACATGTACTTCTGCAAGCTGTTCGACGGCGCGCGGCACGACTCGGGCGACCCGATCGTCTGGGGCGAGCGGCTGATCGAGCACTACCGCAGGAACCGCGTCGACCCGCGCACGAAGACGCTGGTGTTTTCCGACGCACTCGACTTCCCGCGCGTGGCGGAGCTGTACCGCCGCTTCAAGGACCGCGCGATCGTCGCCTTCGGCGTCGGCACCAATCTGACCAACGATCTCGGCTACACGCCGCTGCAGATCGTGATCAAGATGGTCCGCTGTAACGGCCAGCCGGTGGCCAAGCTGTCGGACGCGCCGGAAAAGAACATGTGCGAGGACGAGGCCTACCTCGCGTATTTGCGGCAGGTGTTCGATATCCGGCGCTGAAACGCGGCGACGGGAACAAACCGCGCACGGCGCTTGTTCACCGCCCATCGTCGCGGCGTCCGCGATGTCGGGGGACGCGATGCGGCGACGAGCGGCCGGCGGGCGCGGCGCCGGGCCGCTGCCCGCGCCGGACGCGTTCGCGTCCGGGTTCCGCGCGCGCAGAGCAAGGAGGTCGGGAGATGAACAACACGCAACGAGTCGCGCGTTTCGCGCTGGTCGGCGCCGCTTTTGTCGTGGTTGCCGGCATGGCGCGCGCGGACACCGTGCAGGCGAGGCTGAGCGGATTTCAGGAGGTGCCCTCGGTGTCGACGGTCGCGAGCGGCCGCTTCAAGGCCAAGATCGACGAGCATGCCGGAAGCATCTTCTGGGAACTGGAGTTCGAGGGCCTGCAGGCCGACGCGACCCAGGCGCACATCCACTTCGGGCAACGCCACACCAACGGCGGCATCACGGTCTGGTTGTGCAGCAACCTGGCGTCACCGCCGACCCCTGCCGGCACGCAGCGCTGTCCGCTGCGCGCCGGCACGATCAACGGCGCGATTCTCGCAGCCAACGTCGTAGGCCCGGGCGGGGTGCAGCAACTGCCCGCGGGCGGTTTCGAACAGTTGCTGCGCGCGATGCGCGCCGGCGCGACCTACGCGAACGTCCATACGACCGCCTCCCCGGGCGGCGAGATCCGCGGCCAGATCCGCCGCGGCCAGAAGGACGACTGACCGACAGACGACTGACGGGCGATCGAAG
>DATLZG010000441.1:0-6982 GCA_035574095.1 Burkholderiaceae bacterium
CGCCAGACGCGGTGCGGCGTGATGTCGGAGGGCGCAATTGCGGGCGGACGGCGGATCAGCATGGCTTCGGGTAACGAGTGGGGCAAATGGCGTTCAGTCGCTGCGCGCGCCGCAAGCTTACGCGCGGCGGCAAGTAAAATTTAACGACGCCGGGTGCCCGCGCGGTATCCGGCGTTTTTTGCGCGCGTCGATCGCGGCGAAGGAGGGCGCATGCATATCGAGCACGAAGTGAAACTCGACTTCAAGGACGTCCTGATCCGCCCGAAGCGCTCCACGCTGACCTCGCGCTCCGAGGTCGATATCGCGCGCGAATTCACCTTCAAGCACGGCCGCAGCGGTTACAAGGGCATCCCGATCATCGCGTCCAACATGGACACGACCGGAACGTTCGAGATCGCGCAGGCGCTGGATCGCTTCGGTCTGTCCACCGCGCTGCATAAGCACTACGCGGTCGAGCAGTACGTGGCCTTCTTCCGCGGCCTGGAACGCAAATCGGCGGCGTTTTATTCCATGGGGATCACCCGCGCCGACGAAGAAAAGTTCCGCAAGGTGATGGACGCGTGCGGCGACGCGCTCGTGTACGTGTGTATCGACGTGGCCAACGGCTACCACGAGAACTTCGCCACCTTCGTGCAGCGCATCCGCACCGCTTACCCGCAGCTGGTGATCATGGCCGGCAACGTGGTCACCGGCGAGATGACCGAGGAGTTGATCCTTTCCGGCGCCGACATCGTGAAGGTCGGCATCGGCCCGGGTTCGGTCTGCACGACGCGCAAGATGACCGGCGTCGGCTATCCGCAACTTTCCGCCATCATCGAATGCGCCGACGCCGCACACGGGTTGGGCGGCCATATTTGCGCCGATGGCGGCTGCACGACGCCGGGCGATGTGGCCAAGGCATTCGGCGGTGGCGCGGATTTCGTCATGCTGGGTGGAATGTTCGCCGGCCACGACGAATCGGGCGGCGAACTCGTCGAGCGCAACGGCGAGAAGTTCAAACGCTTTTACGGCATGAGTTCGAAAGCCGCGATGGAAAAGTACGCGGGTGGTGTAGCCGAGTACCGCGCCGCCGAGGGCAAGGAAGTGCTAGTTCCGTATCGGGGCCCGGTTGCCAACACCGTGCAGGAGATCCTCGGCGGGGTGCGCTCCGCTTGCACCTACGTCGGCGCACGGCGGTTGAAGGAGTTCTCCAAGCGCACGACTTTCGTGCGCGTCACGCAGCAGGTGAACGAGGTATTCGGCCGCTCCTGAAGCCCAGAAGACCTGAACGAACCCACTGCCCGCTACGCTCTCGCCGCCAGCGGCGCTCTGCGTATCGCCCGATACGACCGCGCTCCTCGACACGGAGCGGTTGCGACGATCGCTGCAAAGGCTTCTCAGCGCAAGCCGGCTATGTAGTCGGCGATGGCCTTGATCTCGCGGTCCGACAGCCGCGCCGCGATCTGCTGCATCGCTTCGTTGTTCCGGCGCGTGCCGTCGCGGAACGCCTTCAACTGCGCCTCGGTGTACTCGGCGTACTGCCCGCCGAGGCGCGGATACTGGCTCGGAATGCCGGCGCCGTTCGGTCCATGGCAGCCCGAGCAGGCGGGCACGGCGCGCTCGGCGACGCCGCTGCGATAGATGCGCTGGCCCAGGTCCAGCGTCTCCTTGACCTTGGCCGTACCGGGTTTGAGCTTTTGCGCCGCGAAGTACGCGGCGACATTGCGTTTGTCTTCGTCGGATAGCGAGGCGGCGAAGCCGGCCATCACTGCGTTCTCGCGCAACGCGACTTTCGCCTTCGGCTGCACCGTGTAGTCGAGCAATTGCTTGTACAGGTAGTCGGCGTGCTGGCCGGCGAGCTTCGGGTTCATCGCGATCGCCGAGTTGCCGTCCGCACCGTGGCACGCGGCGCAGACTTGGCCGGCGATCTGCTGGCCGCGATTGACGTCGAGGGCCGGTTTCTTGTCCTGCGCCTGCGCGCCGCAGGCCGCACCGGCAACCAGAATCGCGAGCACGCGACCCATCGTAGAAGTCATCGGAAACCTTCGTTGCTTGTTTGAGTTCGATCGACCGGCCCGCGCGCTCGCACCCCTCGCCTCGCCGCCGGCCGGTCCGCCGCTGCCCGCTGGGCGGGCCGGTCGGACTGGGCGCGTATTCTACCCGCCGCCTCCTTCGATCTGCGCCGTTGCCGCGCGCTGCTGCATGAACCTGTTCGAATCCGCCCGCTTCGTCGTCTCCGTCGCCGAGCTGCAGCAACTGAACGACGCCCCGCTGGCGATGCTGCCCGAAGTGGCGATCGTCGGCCGCTCCAACGCCGGCAAATCGACGCTGATCAACGTGCTCGCCAATCAGCGCCAACTGGCGCGAGTCAGCAAGACACCCGGCCGCACGCAGCTGCTCAACTTCTTCGAGTTGTCGCAGAAGACCGCCACCGGCGAGCGCGCCGCGCGCGCCTATCTGGTGGACTTGCCGGGCTACGGCTTCGCCAAGGTCGATCCCGCCAAACGCGCTGCGTGGGACGAGCTCGCCGGCGGCTACCTGCGCGTGCGCCGCTGCCTCGCCGGCGTCGTACTCGTGATGGATGCGCGCCGGCCCCTGCTGCCGGTGGACGAGGCGTTGCTCGCCTGGCTCATCGCGCGCGATCACGGCGCGCTGCGGCTGGTGCTGGTGCTGACGAAGTCGGACCAGTTGCGGCGCGCCGAACGCGTCGAGGCGCTGCGCCTCGTGGAGCAGCGGCTCGCCCGGCTTCCGCTACCGGCGACCGCACTGCTCTTTTCCGCGCTGACGCGCGAGGGCGTGGACGAATTGCGCGCGGCACTCGAAGCGCTGCTCGCCGCAGCGGCGCCGTGCGCAGGCGCGACCGTATGATGGAACGGAAAGAAAAGCCCCGGACGGACCGGGGCTCAAGGCCTTATCGTAAGGCGCCGCCCAGGGAGGAAGGGCGGAGACGACGGTGTCGTCCGCCGTCTGGGACCGCAACATAAACGCGCAGGTTCGCTCCTGCGGACTGGGACTTTCCCGCATGACCGACTTTCAACTCCTCGGCAACTTTCCCGCGCTGCGCATGCGGCGCATGCGGCGCGACGACTTCTCGCGCCGGCTGATGCGCGAGCATCGGCTGACCCCCGACGATCTGATCTACCCGGTGTTCGTGCTCGACGGCAAGAACAGGCGCGAAGCGGTGGCATCGATGCCCGGCATCGAGCGGCTATCGATCGACCTGCTGCTGCCGGTCGCGGAGGAATGCCTGACTCTGGGCATTCCGGTACTGGCTCTGTTCCCGGTCATCGACGGCCATCTGAAATCCGCCGACGGCAAGGAAGCCGTCAATCCGAACGGCCTCGTTCCGCGCGCGGTGCGGCAATTGAAGGATCGCTTCCCGGAGCTCGGGCTGCTGACCGACGTCGCGCTCGATCCCTATACGACGCACGGCCAAGACGGCCTGATCGACGAATCCGGCTACGTGCTGAACGACGAGACGATCGAAGTGCTGAAACAGCAGGCGCTGGTGCAGGCGGAAGCGGGCGTGGACATCGTCGCGCCGAGCGACATGATGGACGGCCGCATCGGCGCCATCCGCACCGTACTGGAGGACGCCGGCCACATCCACACCAGGATCATGGCGTACTCCGCCAAGTACGCGAGCAGCTTTTACGGGCCGTTCCGCGATGCCGTGGGCTCCAAGGCCAACCTCGGCCGCGGCAACAAGGCGCAGTACCAGATGGACCCGGCCAACAGCGACGAGGCCCTATGGGAAGTGGCGCTCGATCTCGCCGAGGGCGCCGACATGGTGATGGTCAAGCCCGGCATGCCGTACCTGGACATCGTGCGGCGCGTGAAGGAAACCTTCAAGGCGCCGACCTTCGCCTACCAGGTGAGCGGCGAATACGCGATGCTGATGGCCGCGATCGGCAACGGCTGGCTCGACGAGGAGAAGGCGATTCTCGAAGCGCTGCTCGCCTTCAAGCGCGCCGGCGCCGACGGCGTGCTGACCTACTTCGCGCTGCGCGTCGCGCGCTGGCTACGGCAGCGCCAGTAAGTCACGATGCACGTGATCCACGTCCAGCGCGAACAGGCGCTGCCGCTGGACGCGCTGCCGACGGCGCCCCCCGACAACGGCTTTCACTGGCTGGACCTGGCGCACGAGGAATTCGGCGCCAGGCGCGACGCCTGGCGCGACGCGATCGCTGCGCTGACGGGCGTGCAACTGCACGATCTGCACCTGCGCGACGCGGTCAACCTGCAGCACCCCTCGTACTTCGAGGCCACGCGCGACTACGACATGCTGGTGTTCCGCAAGTTGACGCACAGCGAGACGCCGCCGCTGGCAGAGCTCGAGGAGCCGCGCGGCGCCCGCACGCGCGGGCGCCGCCTGCAGGAAATCGTCACCCGTCCGGTGACGTTCTTCGTCTTCGAGCGGCTGCTGGTCACGGTCAGCAACGCGGGCTCGCGCACGCTCGAGCAGACGCGGCAGCGGCTGCTCGACCTGAGCGCGCGCGGCGGCGGGCGGTGGGCGAACGGCGAGCCGCACCTCGCGCGCCTGCCGCAACGGCCGGATGAGCTGATGCTGCGGCTATTGAACGGCATGGTCGACCGCTACCTGGAACTGCGGCAGCCGCTGACCGAGCGGCTGGATCGCTGGCAGCGCGAGCTGCTCGACCCGCGCCGGCCGTTTTCGGACTGGAATGCGCTGCTGCAGGCACGCATCGAAATCCGCAAGCTGGAGAACCTATGCGAGGAGCAGGCCGATGCCCTGCAGGAGCTGCGCGACAGCTATCTGGAGTCCGTGTCGCCGGCGCAGGACAGCGATGCCCAGCTGGTGCGCATCGCCGATGTGATCGACCACGTGCGGCGGGTGCTCACGCATGCGCAGCGGCTGGAGAACTCGCTGGAAACGGCGGTGCAGTTGCACTTTTCGGCGATGGCGCACCGGACCAACCAGGTGATGCGGCTGCTGACCGTGATCACCGCGGTGTTCGCGCCGCTGACTCTGATCACCGGCGTCTTCGGCATGAACTTCGAGACGATGCCGCTGGTGCATCGAGCGGACGGCTTCTGGGTCACGCTGGCGGCGATGGCGGCACTCACGGCGCTGCTGCTGGGGCTCTTCTGGACGCAGCGCGTGTTGTCCGACCGTCCGCTGCGGTTGCGCCGCTGGTGGCGCCGCCTGTGGACGCGGTCATGAAGCGGCGTTGGTCGTTTGCGATCGCTTCGCTCGCCGCGCTCGTGCCGGCGGCGCAGGCCGAGCTGAAAGCGTGGAGCGGCGCCGCCGCGGCGCCGCCGATCGAGCTGAGGACGCTCGCCAGCGAGCCGCTCGCGCTCGCCGACCTGCGCGGCAAGGTCGTCGTCGTCAACTTCTGGGCCACCTGGTGCGAACCCTGCATCGAAGAAATGCCGTCGATGCAACGACTGCGCGATCGACTGCACGGCGCGCCGTTCGAGATTCTGGCGGTCAATTACCAGGAAGGCGTGCCGCGCATTCGCGCGTTCCTCGACAAGGTGCCCGTGACGTTCCCAATCGTGCGCGATACCGACGGCGCGGTGGCGCGCGCGTGGAAAGTGCGGGTATTCCCGAGCAGTTACGTGATCGACCGCGTGGGACGCATCCGTTACGTCGTCGTCGGCAGCATCGACTGGTCGGCGCCGGCCGTCGAAAAGACCCTGCGCGAATTGATGTCGCGACCGGCAACGCCGTAGTGCGTTCCTATAATCGATTCGCGTCCAGCATTCGCCGGATGTGTGGCTTGTTTACGCGCGCAAGCGCGCCCCTCTCGCTGGAGGTCGTCCATGACCGTCGTTTCGCGTCTCACGCGTAGGTCCAGTCGCTCGTTGGCCAACATGAGCCAGTCGAGCGTGCTCGCCGACAGTTCGTTTCAGCGCATCTTCGAGATCCGCTAGCCAGGAGACGAAGATGAATCGCCGCATCCTGCTGAAAGCCGTTCCCGCCACCGCCCTGCTCGCCGCCGCACCGCTCTCCGCTCGCGCCAGAACCGCCGGCTGGCGCACCTTCGAAACCACAGCCCGCCTCGAAATCGCCCAGGCCAGCGGCCAAGTGCGGGCGTGGATGCCGCTGCCGCTCGCCAACGACACCGATTACTTCAAGACGCTCGCCAACAGTTGGAGGGGCAACGCCGAGCACGTGGAGATCGTGTACGAGCCGGTGTACCGCGCGGCGGTGGCCTCGGCCGTCTTCAAGCCGGGCGAGAAGCAGCCGATGCTCGAAGTGGTCAGCCGCTTTGCCGTGCGCGAGCGCAACGTCGAACTGAAGCCGGGCGCCGGCATGCTGGCGACGCGCGACGAGCAGGCGCTATACCTGAAGCCGACCGAACTGATGCCGCTGGACGGCATCGTGAAGAAGACGGCCGACGAAATCACCCGCGGCGCGCGCACCGACGTGGACAAGGCGCGCGCGATCTACGAGTGGACGGTCGAAAACACCTACCGCGATCCGAAGACGCGCGGCTGCGGCATCGGCGACGTCAAGGCGATGCTGGAAAACAGGGTGCTGGGCGGCAAATGCGCGGACCTGAACGCGCTGTTCGTCGCTCTGTGCCGCGCCGCCGGCGTGCCGGCGCGCGACGTGTACGGCGTGCGCGTGGCCGAGTCGCCCCGCGGCTACAAGAGCATGGGCAAGCTGGGCGATATCACGAAAGCCCAGCACTGCCGCGCCGAGTTTTACGCGCAAGGAATCGGCTGGGTGCCGGTCGATCCGGCCGACGTGCGCAAGGTCGTACTCGAGGAGCGGCCCAATTTGACTCTCGCGGACGACGTCGTGAAGGCGATGCGCAGGTTCCTGTTCGGCAATTGGGAGGGCAACTGGCTCGCCTACAACTACGCACACGACGTCAAGCTACCGGGCTCGAAGGGCGCGCCGGTTCCGTTCCTGATGTATCCGCAGGCGGAAACCGCCGACGGCCGGCTCGACAGCCTCGACCCGGACAACTTCAAATACCGGATCGTCTCGCGTGAAGTCGCGGCCTGAGCCGGATCACGCGCTGCTCTG
>DATLZG010000442.1:0-11096 GCA_035574095.1 Burkholderiaceae bacterium
GGGCGCTGCAGCCACACGCGACACTCGATCTTGCCGCGCGCCAGACGGGCGCCGATGGCATCGCGTAGCGGCGCTTCGAGCGCCCGCAACTCGTCGGCGATGCGCATGCCGATGTCGAGGAAGCGCGAGTTCACCGAACGCAGTTCGATCGACAGCAGCCCGAGTGGGGTCGGCCGCGACGCGGCGGCGAAGCCCGTCATGCTGGAAACGGAAGCCATGCGGCGCGAAAAGGTGCGCTTATCGTTGCTTTGAAGGGGCGAGCGAGAGGGCGGTTTTGGCTAGAATCGCGCCGGCTTTGCGTCCACTCACGTCGAGCACCCGAACCGCCGTCATCGCCCGCGAATAATGGCCGCGCAAAACAACGCCGCACTTCCCGAAGGTCTCGAAGTCGGCGGCTACCGGATTGTAAAGAAGATATCCAGCGGAGGCTTCTCGATCGTCTATCTGGCCACCGACCCGCAGGGCCAGTCGGTCGCGATCAAGGAGTACATGCCGGCGGCGCTCGCGCAGCGCAAGGCGGGCGAGTTCTCGCCGTACGTGGCGCCGGAGAACCTGAACACGTACCGCATCGGCCTGAAGTGTTTTTTCGAAGAAGGCCGTGCGCTCGCCTCGATTTACCACCCGAACATCGTGCGCGTGCTCAACTTTTTTCGCGCCAACGACACCGTGTACATGGTGATGCAGTACGAGTCGGGGCGGTCCCTGCAAGAGCACGTACTGCGCAATCGCAGCAAGGATCAGAAGGACGTTCTTTCCGAGCGCTTCATCCGGCGCGTGTTCACGCAGGTGATGAACGGACTGCGCGAGGTGCACAGCAACCGGTTGCTGCACCTGGACGTCAAGCCGGCCAACATTTACTTGCGCATGGACGGTACGCCGATCCTGCTCGACTTCGGCGCCGCGCGCCAGACCTTGCAGCGGGACATCAGCAAGACGTACCCGATGTACACGCCGGGCTTTGCCGCTCCGGAACTGTACAAGCGCGATGCGGAACTGGGCCCGTGGACCGACGTGTACTCGATCGGCGCCTGCATCTATGCGTGCATGTCGGGCATGCCGCCGCAGGAGTCCGACCAGCGCCTGAAAGACGACAAGATGCCGCAGGCGCTGCGTTCGTTCCGCGGGCTGTATTCGTCGCAGCTGATCTCGATGGTCGAGCGCTGCCTGCGCCTGAACTCGCTGGAGCGGCCGCAAACCGTGTACGCGGTGCAGAAAGAGCTGGTCAACAACGTGCCGGAAAAGCCCGAGTTCTCGTTTGCCGAGCGCGCCGGCGCGCGCCTGCGCCACGCCAGGGAGCGCGTCAGTCGGTTCATGAAGGAACACAACATCACCTGGTTCTAGCGCCGCGGGGGCGGCGGGCACGTGCGTTTCTCGATCTACCAGGAGAGCAAGAAGGGGGGCCGGCGGGTCAACCAGGACCGCATGGGCTACCTATACACACGCGACTCGCTGCTGCTGCTGGTGGCCGACGGCATGGGCGGGCACGCGCGCGGCGAGGTGGCCGCCCAGTTGACGCTGCAGACGATGGCCGCCATGTATCAGCGCGACGCCAAGCCGCTGCTGCCCGATCCGGCGCGCTTCCTCGAGGAATCGGTGCTGGCCGCGCACCGTGAACTGCATCGATATCGTGCCGAGCACAGCCTGCCGGAGGCGCCGCGCACGACCATCGTCGCCTGCGTCGTGCAGCAGGGCCTGGCGACCTGGGCGCATGCCGGCGACTCGCGCCTGTATCTGATCCGCGGTTCACGCATCGTCGAGCGCACGATCGATCACTCGCGGGTGCATCACCTCGTTTCCTCCGGCCTGATCCGGCCCGAGGACGCGAAGGACCATCCGGAGCGTAACCGCATCTTCAACTGCATCGGGGCATATGTCGCCCCGACGGTGGAAATAAGCAAGCCGGTCGCACTGCGCAACGGCGACACGCTGCTGCTGTGTACCGACGGACTGTGGGGAACGCTGACCGACCGCCAGATCGCCGAGGGGTTCGCCGGCAAGACGGTGATGCGTGCGGTGCCCGAACTGATGGAAACGGCGCTCGCCAACGGCGGGCCCGACGCGGACAATTGCACGGCGGTGGCGATGACCTGGGCCGGTACCGAGTCGGTCGACATGGTGCCGCCGACCGAAGCCCCGGTGTCCACGCTGGTGATGCCAGACGGCGCGGTCACCTCGACCGTGCAGTTCCCGCGCCATGCCGAGCTCGGCGCCGACGAGGAACTGACCGAAGACAAGATCGACGAAGCGGTGGCCGAGATCCAGCGCGCGATCCAGCGTTCTGCCAAACTGGTCGACGGTAAGAAATAGCCGCCGACGCTGCCCATGACCCCAATGCGTGCCGCGAACCGTCGCGCCGACGAGCTGCGTCCGGTGCGGCTGACGCGCGCCTACACGCGGCACCCCGAAGGTTCCGTGCTGGTCGAGTTCGGCGATACGCGCGTACTGTGCACCGCGTCGGTCGAAGAAAAGGTGCCGCAGTTCCTGAAAGGACGCGGGCAGGGCTGGGTGACGGCGGAGTACGGAATGCTGCCGCGCGCCACCGGTACCCGCACCGAACGCGAAGCGGCGCGCGGCAAACAGGGCGGCCGCACGCTCGAAATCCAGCGCCTGATCGGCCGCAGCCTGCGCGCGGTGATCGATCTGGCCGCGCTCGGCGAGCGCACCATCCAAGTCGACTGCGACGTGATCCAGGCCGACGGCGGCACGCGCACCGCGTCGATTACCGGCGCCTTCGTGGCCGTGCATGACGCGCTTGGCTGGCTGCGCGAACGCGGCGCGATCGCGCAGCTGCCGGTGCGCGATTTCGTCGCTGCGGTCTCGGTTGGCATGCGCGACGGCGTGGCGCTGCTCGATCTCGACTATGCCGAGGACTCGAGCTGCGACACCGACATGAACGTGGTGATGACTGGCGCCGGTCACTTCGTCGAAGTGCAGGGTACGGCGGAGGGCAAGCCCTTCACGCTCGGCGAGATGGAACAGATGTTGTTGCTTGCACGCCGCGGCATCGAGCACTTGATCGCCGCGCAGAAGGCCGCGCTGGCGGCCGGCTAGCGTCGCTGCCGTGGTAACGAAGCGGCTGGTACTCGCGTCGAGCAACGCCGGCAAGCTGCGTGAACTGCGCGCGTTACTCGCGCCGTTGGCGGTGGAGATCGTGGCGCAGGACGAACTTGGCATCGCGGCCGCGGAAGAGCCGCACGCAACTTTCGTCGAAAACGCCCTCGCCAAGGCGCGCCACGCGGCGCGCGCCAGCGGGCTGCCGGCGTTGGCCGACGACTCGGGTCTGTGCTGCGCGGCGCTCGGCGGCGCGCCGGGGGTCAGATCGGCCCGCTTCGCCCGTGAGGCCGCCAGCGACGCCGAGAACAATGCGGAGTTGATCCGGCGCCTGGCGTCCCACACCGACCGCCGCGCGCATTACGTGTGCGTGGTGGTCGCCTTGGCGCACGCGGACGATCCGGAGCCGGTGATTGCGGATGCGCGCTGGTACGGCACGGTCGTCGATCGGCCGCGCGGCGCGGGCGGGTTCGGCTACGACCCGCACTTCCTCGTCGACGGACTGAATCGCACGGCGGCGGAGCTGGACCCCGCGCACAAGAACCGCATCAGCCACCGGGGGCAGGCGCTGGCTAGCTTGGCGGAGAAGCTGCGCGCCGCCTGGTCGTGGTGAACGTCTCGATTCGTCCCGCCGGCGGCATCGACGTGCCGGACGTGCGGCATTACTTGCGCCCCGGCGTGATCGCGCTGCCGGCACTGCCGCCGCTTTCACTGTACGTCCACTATCCGTGGTGCGTGCGCAAATGTCCCTACTGCGACTTCAACTCGCACGAGCGCGTCGGCGGCCCGGCCGCGATTCCGGAGACCCGATACCTCGAAGCGCTGCGCGCCGATCTCGAAGCGGCGCTGCCGTACGTCTGGGGACGGCCGATCATTTCGGTGTTCATCGGCGGTGGCACCCCGAGCCTGCTGTCGGCTGCCGGATTGGAGCGCTTGCTGTCCGACGTGCGCGCGCTGCTGCCGCTGTCGGCCGATTGCGAGATCACGCTGGAGGCGAATCCGGGCACGTTCGAGGCCGCAAGATTCGCCGCCTTTCGCGCCGCTGGCGTCAACCGGCTGTCGATCGGCATCCAGTCGTTCGACGAGGGCAAGCTGCGGGCGCTCGGCCGCATTCACGACCGCGCGCAGGCGCTGGCCGCGGTCGAGTGCGCCCAGCGGCACTTCGACAACTTCAATCTCGACCTGATGTTCGCGTTGCCCGGCCAAAGCCTCGAGCAGTTGCGCGCGGACGTCGAAACGGCGCTCGCGCTCGCGCCGCCGCACCTATCGCTGTACCAGTTGACGCTGGAGCCGAACACGGTGTTCGCGAAGTATCCGCCCGCGTTGCCGGACGAGGACACCGCGGCCGAGATGCAGGCCTGGATAGAGGAAAGAACCGCAGCGGCCGGCTATGTCCACTACGAGGTTTCGGCCTTTGCGCGGCCGGGGCGCGAGTGCCGCCACAACCTCAACTACTGGACGTTCGGCGACTACTTGGGGATCGGCGCCGGCGCGCACGGAAAACTCTCCTTCCCGCACCGGATCGTGCGCCAGAGCAGGCTGCGCCAGCCGGATTCTTATCTGGCGCAACTGGCGACGCGCCGCTTCGTCGCCGAGAGCGTCGAAGTGGCACGCGCCGACTTGCCGTTCGAGTTCATGCTCAATGCGCTGCGCCTGACCGCAGGCGTTGATACCGATCTGTTCGCCGCGCGGACCGGATTACCGATCTCCGCCCTGCAGGCCACCGTCGCCGAGGCCCGCGCGCGTGGCTTGCTGCAGTCCGATCCGACCCGTTTCGCGCCGACCCCGCTTGGTCGCCGGTTTCTAAGCGACGTGCAGGCGCTTTTCTTGCCGCCGAGGACGAGAGGCACCTGAGTGGTGCAACGTAGCACCGCAACGGTGCATAATGCACTCGGCTTGGGCTTTGCCAAGAGGAACAGGCCCTCAGTAGGGCGCCGCTGCACAGCGCAGGTGCGTGCGGCACGGTTCCTGCTACCTCCGATTGGCGCGAGCTTCGCCCGCGGCGGGCGCGGAGCGACCGGCTTTTCTGACATTTCCCAGCGAGAAGGAGGATCGATGGCGACGGCCAAAGACGTGATGAAGATGATCAGCGACAACGAAGTGAAGTTCGTTGATCTGCGCTTTACGGATACCCGCGGCAAGGAGCAGCACGTCTCGGTGCCGGCCAAGGCGTTAACAGACGACAAGTTCGAGCATGGGCACGCGTTCGACGGCTCGTCGATCGCCGGCTGGAAGGGCATCGAGGCCTCGGACATGCTGCTGATGCCGGATCCAGGCACCGCCCGTATGGATCCATTTCGCGAAGAGAACACGCTGATCCTCACCTGCGACGTCATCGAGCCGAGCACCGGCAAGGGTTACGACCGCGATCCGCGCTCGCTCGCCAAGCGCGCCGAGGCGTATCTGAAGTCGACCGGCTTGGGCGACACCGCCTACTTCGGTCCCGAGCCGGAGTTTTTCATCTTCGACTCGGTGACCTGGAACATCGACATGTCGGGCTGCTTCGTGAAGATCAAGTCCGAAGAAGCGCCGTGGTCCACCGGAATCGATTACGAGGCCGGCAACCTCGCGCACCGGCCGCCGGTCAAGGGCGGCTACTTCCCGGTGCCGCCGACCGATTCGCTGCAGGACATCCGCTCCGAGATCTGTCTGTTGCTCGAACAGCAGGGCGTGGAGGTCGAAGTGCACCATCACGAGGTGGCTGCGCCCGGACAGTGCGAGATCGGTACCAAGTTCAACACGCTGGTCAAACGCGCCGACTGGATGCAGGTGCTGAAGTACACGATCTGGAACGTCGCCGCCAGCTACGGCAAGACGGCGACCTTCATGCCGAAGCCGGTGGTCGGCGACAACGGTTCCGGCATGCACGTGCACCAGTCGGTGTGGAAGGACGGCGTCAATCTGTTCGCCGGCAACGGCTACGCCGGGCTGTCGGACTTCGCGCTCTACTACATCGGCGGCATCATCAAGCACGCCAAGGCGCTGAACGCGATCACCAATCCCGGCACCAACTCTTACAAGCGGCTGGTGCCTGGCTTCGAAGCGCCGATCAACCTCGCGTACTCGGCGCGCAACCGTTCCGCCGCGTGCCGGATCCCGTACGTCAGCAACCCGAAGGGCCGGCGCGTCGAGGTGCGCTTTCCGGATCCGACCGCCAATCCGTACCTCGCTTTCGCCGCTCTGTTGATGGCGGGGCTGGACGGCGTGCAGAACAAGATCCATCCGGGCGACCCGATGGACAAGAACCTGTACGACCTGGAGCCCGAGGAAGCGGCCAAGATCCCGCATCCGTGCGCCTCGCTCGACGAAGCGCTGGAGAGTCTGGACAAGGATCGCGAGTTCCTGACGCGCGGCGGCGTGTTCACGAACGACATGATCGACGCCTACATCGCGCTGAAGATGGAGGAGGTCACGCGCTTCCGCATGACCACGCACCCGGTCGAGTTCGACATGTACTACTCGCTCTGAACCCGTGGTCCGCCGTTCGCTGCGCTCCGGCCGCTGGTCGGGGCGGCCGCAGCGGACGGCGGACGCCGGGAAACGAATTGCCGGTCGAATCGCCGGCTGCTGAGGGGATTGCGGGGATGGGTTGCGGTGAGGTCGTGACGTACACTCACGCGGTCCCGCCTTCGTGTCGGAGCCGCGATGAAACCGAGCCTGCCCGCCGCCGTTGCCGCCCTGCTGCTCGTGCCGGCCGCTTACGGCCAGGGCGAAGCGATCTACAAGTGCGTCGACGCCGAGGGCCGTGCGACTTTCACCAACGTCGGCCCGAGCAAAGACTGCAGGCGCCTGGACGTCGGGCCGATTACCACCGTGCCCGCGCCGCGGGTGCCGCCGCGCGCGACGGCGAGCGGGGGCGAGCGGGTGACGCCGGCGAATTTCCCGCGCGTGGACGGAGAGACGCAGCGCGCACGCGATGCCGATCGGCGGCGCATCCTGGAAGAGGAGCTGCGCGCGGAGGAGGAACGGGTCGCGCGGCTGCGCACGGAATTCAACAACGGCGAGCCGGAGCGGCGCGCCGACGAACGCAACTACGCACGCTACCAAGAGCGCGTGCAGCGGCTGCAGGAAGAAATCCAGCGCGGCGAGAACAACATCGCCGCGTTGCGCCGCGAATTGGCGTTGCTGCGCCCGTAGCGTCGCGGCTGCGCGCGGCCGGGGAGCGGCCGCGATGAGCGGGCCGAACGACTGGCTCGCGCTGCGCGGCGGCGCGCCCGCAGCGGCGCCGCGTTACGCCGGCCTGGAACTGCTTGCCACCGCCGTGCTGGTGATCGACGCCGACGCGCGCGTCGCGTTTGCCAACCAGGCGGCCGAGCAGATGTTCGAGGTCTCGCGCCGGGTCCTGAACGGGCAGTTGGTCGCGCGTCTGTTCACCGACGCCGCCGCGATCGACCGCCTGCTCACTGCCGCGCGCGCCAACGATCTTGGCCAGCGCCGCCAGGTGCTCGAACTGCGGCGGCCGTTGAAGGAGTCGCTGCCGGTGCAGGCGACGGCCACCGCGCTGTACGACGAGTCCACGCCGCTGTTGCTGGAACTGGCCGAAATCGGGCAACAGTTGAAGGTCTCGCGCGAGGAGCATTACCTCGACCTGTCCGAGGCCAGCCGCCATCTGTTGCGCAACCTGGCGCACGAGATCAAGAACCCGCTGGGCGGCATCCGCGGGGCGGCTCAACTGCTCGAACGCGAGCTGCCGTCGCGCGAGCAGCGCGAGTACACGCGCGTGATCATCGACGAGGCCGATCGCCTGCAAGCGCTGGTCGATCGCCTGCTGGCGCCGCACCGCAACCCGCGCGTGGTCGCCGATTTCAATATCCACGAGGTCACCGAACGTGTGCGCGCGGTGATCCTGGCCGAGTTTCCGCACGGCCTCACCATCGTCCGCGACTACGACGCCTCGGTGCCCGACGTGCGCGGCGACCGCGAGCAGTTGATTCAGGCGCTGCTGAACATCGTGCGCAACGCGGCGCAGGCGCTCGCCGACCGCATCGCTGCCGGCGACGCGACCATCACGTTGACGACGCGCGTGGCGCGCCATGTCACGCTGGCGCGGCGCCGTTACCGGTTGGCACTCGACTTGCATGTGATCGACAACGGTCCGGGCATTCCGGCCGAGCTGCAGCCGCATGTGTTCTATCCGCTCGTGTCGGGGCGTGCCGGCGGCAGCGGCTTGGGGCTGACGCTGGCGCAGACCTACATCCAGCAGAACGACGGCATGATCGAGTTCGACAGCAAACCGGGGCGCACCGATTTCCGCATCCTGCTGCCGTTGCCGTGAGCGCGTTCAGAGCAAGGTGGTGATGTGAGCGATCCGACGCTGGTGACGGCAAGCCCGGGCAAGGCGGCGAACGACGCGGCCGGCACCCTCAGGCCGGTGTGGATCGTCGACGACGACCGCTCGATCCGCTGGGTCCTGGAAAAGGCGCTGGCGCGCGAGAACATTGCGTATAAATCGTTCGGCGTTGCCGCCGACGTCCTGGCTGCGCTCGAGCGCGAGAGCCCGCAGGTACTGGTGTCCGACATCCGCATGCCGGGCACCGACGGCCTCGAGCTGCTGCGCGCGGTGAAGCGCCGCCATCCGGCGCTGCCGGTGATCGTGATGACCGCGTTCTCCGACCTCGAAAGCGCGGTCGCCGCGTTTCAGGGGGGCGCGTTCGAGTATCTGCCGAAGCCGTTCGACGTCGATCGCGCGGTCGAGCTGATTCGCCGCGCGCTCGACGAGAGCATGCGCGAAGCGCATACGGACGAAGCTGCTGCCGACGAACCCGAGATCCTCGGCCAGGCGCCGGCCATGCAGGAGGTGTTCCGCGCCATCGGCCGGCTGGCGCAATCGAACGTGACGGTGCTGATCACCGGCGAGTCGGGCAGCGGCAAGGAAGTCGTGGCGCGCGCCCTGCACAAGCACAGCGCGCGCGCCGCGCGGCCCTTTATCGCGCTGAACATGGCGGCGATCCCGCGCGATCTGCTGGAGAGCGAACTGTTCGGCCACGAGCGCGGCGCGTTCACCGGTGCGCAGTCGCTCCGGCGCGGCCGTTTCGAGCAGGCCGAGGGCGGCACGCTGTTTCTCGACGAGATCGGCGATATGCCGGCCGAATTGCAAACGCGGCTGCTGCGCGTGCTGTCGGACGGTTATTTCTATCGCGTGGGTGGCCACGAACCGATCAAGGCCGATGTGCGCGTGATCGCCGCCACCCACCAGAACCTCGAAGAGCGCGTGCGGCAGGGGCTGTTCCGTGAGGATCTGTATCACCGTTTGAACGTGATCCGGCTGCGGCTGCCACCGCTGCGCGAGCGGCGCGAGGACATTCCGCTGCTGGCGCGGCACTTTCTCGCCAAAAGCGCGCGCGAGCTCGGGGTCGAGCCGAAGCGGCTGTCGCCCGAGGCGCTGCAGTTCATCCAGCAGTTGCCGCTGCCGGGCAACGTGCGCCAACTCGAAAACCTGTGCCATTGGCTGACCGTGCTGGCGCCGGCGCAGGTGGTCAAGGTCGAGGATCTACCGCTCGAACTGCGACGCGAAACCGAAGCGCCGCCGGTGACACCGGCGCCCGCAGCTTCCACTGCGGTGCAATTGCCGCTACCGGCAGGTGACTGGCGCGGCGCGCTGACGGCGGAGGTCGAACGGCGGCTGCGCGCCGGCGAAGGCGGCGTGATGGACGCGCTGGCGCGCGACTTCGAAGCCGCCGTCATCCGCACCGCGCTACGGATCACGCATGGGCGTCGCATCGAGGCCGCGAGCAAGCTGGGCGTCGGCCGCAACACCATCACGCGCAAGATCCAGGAGCTCGGGCTGGAGGACCGCGAGCCGCGATCCGGCAGCCGTTGATCGCTGCAGGCGCCGGCGGGTGCAATCTACCGTCCGCCATCCGCAGTCCGTCGCATCTTGACGCAATTCGTCGCAGCGCCCGCGCGACCTGCTCGGGCGCGTCCATAATGCGCGCGGTCCCGACAACAAGTCGATGCACGGCGCGGATCGCTGCGGCCACACGCCGCAGCGATTCGCCTGCGACCGCCGGCCGCTACCCGCGGCGCGGCTACCGGGCGAGGGGGAGCGATGACAAGACGAATGAAGTGGTGGCTGGCTGCAGCCGGTGCGATCGTCGCCGCGGCGATCGGAGCGGCGGTGCTCAACGGAGCGGCCAAATCGCAGGCGCGTGCCGCCGACAAGAAGAAACCGCAGCCACCGCTGGAGTTCTCTGCCCGCGACATCGTTCAATTGGCACCGCGCCAACTTGCCCAGGAATTGGTGCTGCCGGGCACCGTGCAGGCGGTAGCGCAGGCGACGGTACGGTCGAAACTCTCGGCCGAAGTGCGGCGCGTGCTGGTGCGCGAGGGCGACCGCGTCGCGGCCGGACAGGTGATCGCCGAGTTCGACACCGCGCAATTGAAGATGCAACTGGCCGAGCGTGCGGCGGCGCTGGAGTCCGCCCGCGCGCAACTGGCACAGATCGAACGCACGCGCGCGGCGAACGCGCAACTGGTCAAGCAGAACTTCATCTCGCAGAACGCGTTCGACACGGCCGATAGCAGCTATCGCGCGCAGGTCGCTGCGGTGGAAGCGGCACAGGCACAACTGGAGCAGACCCGTCTGCTGCTGGCCGATGCGGTCGTACGCGCGCCGATCGGTGGCCTGGTGGCGAAGCGCAGCGTGCAGCCGGGCGAGAAGGTGGCGTTCGACGCGCCGCTTTTTTCGATCGTCGATCTGGCGCGACTGGAAGTGCAGGCGCAGGCACCGGTCGTCGACATCGCGCGGATCTCCCTCGGTGCGAAAGCCGAAGTCGAGATCGAGGGGTTGCCGCAGCGTCGCTTCGCGGGCCGGGTGGAACGCATCAATCCGGCGGCCGAGCCGGGATCGCGCACGATATTCGTGTACGTGGGCCTGAACAACGAGGACCGACTGCTGCGTGCCGGCATGTTCGCGCGCGTGCGGCTTCAGGTGGGGCAGGATGCAGAGGTGGCGGCGCTACCGATCTCCGCGGTACACAACGACGGCGGCCAGAGCTTCGTGTGGGTGATCGCCGACGGCAAGCTCGCCAAGCGTGCGGTCGTCG
>DATLZG010000443.1:0-8834 GCA_035574095.1 Burkholderiaceae bacterium
CGCTGCGCTCGGCGTGGCGCAGCAGCACCTCGTCGAAGCGCGCGCGCGGCACCTGATAGGTCTGCGGCGTGGGGGTTTCCACGGCGGCGGAAAAATCGGCGTACTGCTCGACGTCGCGGTGCCAGGCGCGAAAGCTCGCGCCCCACTTCTGCACGAAGCCGGCATCGGCCACGTCCTGCTGCACGCCGAGGGCGCGGAACACCTCGTTGCTCCACGGCAGTTGCGACTCGCCGATGTGAAAGCGCGGAAAGCGGTCGCGCTCCAGCAGCAGCACGCGCCGGCCGCGCCGCGCCAGGGCGGTCGCGGCGCTGGAGCCGCCCGGTCCGCCGCCGATCACGGCGACGTCGAAATCGAACCCGTTGCTCGTCATGTCGGATGCCTCGTCGTGCTGCCGGTGGCGGCGATCTTAAATGCCCTCAGGGTTTCAGGACCCGATACAGGAACGGCGGGCTGCGATCCATCCGGTAGTCGATGTCGGAGTGATCGTCGTCGAACTCTTCGTACGCATGCCGGATGCCGGCGGCGGCCAGCCGCTGCGACAGGATGCGCGCGCCATAGTGGATGTGGAACTGATCGCACCAACCGCAATCGATGAAGATGCCGCGCAGCCGCTTCAGGTTGGCGCGGTACTTGCCGACGAGGTGGATCGGATCGTGCGCGCGCCGGCGGCGCCAGCGGGCGGCGATCGGTTCGCCCGACTCCAGGTTGAACGGGACGCGAAAGCCGAGAGGCGCGCGCGCATCCGGATCGTAGGTGGCGGCCATGCACACGTTCATCGGCGCCAGCGTCTCCTTGGCGGAGAGCTTCTCCTTGTTCCACACGTGCTGCAGAAACCGGCGGATGCGGCCGTCGTCGCAACCCTCGGCCAGCCGAGCGCGGCCGGCGGCGGCGCGCGCGTCGTACGGGTCGGGCGTGCGCCGCAGCAGGCGCAAGCGCGCTTGCCCGGATGTTCCACGAGGGGCGCACGGACTGCGCGGATGCATGCGGGATGCGGATTGGCCGAGAGGGGCGCAGTCGAAGGCCAAGTGGCCTTCGCGAGCACTTGAGGCCAAGCCCGCGCCCGCAGGCGCCGCGCAAACCCGCGTAGCCCCGATGATCCAAAGTGGCTGCGCTCCTCGAACGGTGCAAAGCCTGGGCAGAGCTGCCGCCACCTCGCACTCGGGGGCGACCTCGTGGAACATCCGGGCTGGTTCGTTCAGCGTGTTCGGCCAGTCGTGCCAATAGACGAGGTCGAAATACGCATCGCCGGAGTGGTTGGCGATCGCGCCCCAGGTCTGCGCGTAGCGCATGCCGTGCAGCATCGCGCCGTAGCCGCCGGAGGACTTGCCGAAGCAGCCGCGGTGTTCGCGCGCCGCCAGCGTGCGGAATTCGCGGTCGACGAAAGGCACGATCTCGCGCGTCAGATCGTCGGCGTAGGCGCCGATCGCCGGCGCGTTGCCGTACTGGTTGCCGCCCAGCGCGGTGAAGCAGTCCGGAAAGACGATGATCGCCGGACCCATTTTGCCGTCGCGGAGCAGCCGCGCGGCGCGTTCCGGCACGTTGTCGGAAAACGGCCTCCAGTCGGTGTGCGCCAGTCCGGAGC
Source organism: Burkholderiaceae bacterium (assembly GCA_035574095.1). Classification (GTDB taxonomy): domain Bacteria; phylum Pseudomonadota; class Gammaproteobacteria; order Burkholderiales; family Burkholderiaceae_F; genus JAKANT01. The sequence continues at coordinate 1,583 of DATLZG010000443.1, forward strand.
CGGTGAAGCCGGCAAGATCGTACAAGGTGGGAAAGCGGCGCCGCGTACTGTCGTCGTACTGCGGCGGCAGCCACACGGCGAGCTTGCGCACATGCGGATCGCCGAGCGGATCGCCTTGAAGGATCTTCGATCGGTGCTCCAGCACGACCAGCGTGCCGGACGCGCCGCGCGGACGTTTCAGCGCCATCGGTTTTCCTGCGGTGAAGGCGGCGCGATTCTCCGCCGCCGGCCGCGCGGTGTCGATCGCTTGCGCGCGACTTGCATCGGCCCGGCGGCGGCCGCATAGTGAACGCGTCGTGCGCCCGGAGACTGGCGATGAAGAAAGTGCTGAAGCCCACGTGGTCGAAAGAGCAGGTCGCCGCCGGCGCGCGTTCGTTCGAGCGCTGGGACGCGTTTTTCTCCGGGCGCGCGGCCGATGGCACGCGCGACGCGGCGCCGACGGCGGCGGACGCGCGCATCGCCGAAGTGCGGGCACGACACGAAGCCGAGCTGCTGCGCTACCCGAACGTGGTGGCGATCGCGGAAGGCTGGCGCACGCGCCGCGGCACGCCGACGGGCGAGCGTTGTCTGGTCGTGTACGTGCAGCGCAAAGTGCCGGCCCGACAACTCGCCGCCGGCGCGCGCTTGCCGAAGCAAATCGAAGGCGTGCCGATCGACGTGGTCGAGGTCGGCGGCATCGCGACGCTGCCGGCGTGAGCGGCGCGCGCTTTTAATCCGAACGCCCGGCGCCGAATCCTCGGCGGTGTTCGCCGCCGGCAGAGCCTACGGTAGCGGCTGCGTTCAGACGCCGTGGAGAAATCGTCGCGGGCGCCCCGAGCGTGCATCGAGCAGCGCAGGCATATCAAGCGCTAGGTCGAGCACCGCAGGCGCAATCGGGGCGCGCCTAGGTTTGTTCACGGCTTCTCGCCGCAACGCGGCCCGCGCCGGTAGGGCGATTGCACCTTGCCAGGCCGAGCTCCCGTCCGCGCCCCACTCGGGCGCGGCCCCTCACCTGATGGAGAAGCCATGGCAAAGCAGTTGAAGCAATGGAGCGCCGGCGAGTCTTCCGCCGGACAGAAGGCGGCCGATACGTGGCAGAAGTATTTCCAGAGCCAGCGCCAGGACGCGATCGCCGGCGCCGACACGATCTACGCGACAGCGCAGATCATGGAGATCCAGCAGCGGCGCGAAATGGAACTGCTGGCGCTGGACAACGTGGTCGGCGTCGCACCGAGCCTGAAGATGACGGCCGGCAAGCCGACCGACCAGTGGTCGCTGACCGTGCTGGTCGAGAAGAAGTTGCCGAAGAACAAGCTGGCGAAGGAAGCGGTCGTGCCGGCGGCCATCGACGGCGTGACCACCGACGTGGTCGAGGTCGGACACATCGAAGCGCTGGCGTTCACCGCGCGCGTGCAGCCGGCGCTGCCCGGCTTCAGTATCGGGCACCACGACATCACGGCCGGCACGTTCGGTTGCCTGGTGCGCGACCTGCGCGCCTGCCACTGTCCGCCGCCGGACGAGTGCTGCAAGCGGCAATCGGCGGACGGCTACGGCGACTATCTGATCCTCAGCAACAACCATGTGCTGGCGAACACCAACGCGGCGCAGGCGGGGGATCTGATCCTGCAGCCGGGGCCGTTCGACGGCGGCGTCTTTCCGTCGGACGCGGTCGCCAAGCTGGAACGCTTCGAGCCGATCACGTTCGGCATGAGCGGCTTCAACCTGGTGGATGCCGCGGTCGCGCGGCCGCTGTACAGCCGCGGCGTCACGTCGTCGATCATCGGCGTGGCGCTGCCGAACGGCATCGCTCAGGCGCTGCCGGGCGCGCTGGTGATCAAGGTCGGGCGCACCACGCAGGTGACCGTCGGTCGTGTGCTGGCGACCAACGCCACGGTCGCGGTCGGTTACGGCGTCGGCGTGGGCGTGTTCCGCCATCAGATCATCACGACCGCAATGGCCGCCGGCGGCGACTCCGGCAGCCTGTTGATGGACGCGAACCTGAACGCGGTCGGCCTGCTGTATGCCGGCTCGCCGTTCGTCACGATCCACAACCACATCGCCGACGTCGAAGCGGCGCTCGGTGTGCGGCCGCTGACAGCCGCGCGTTTCGCGTAAGTCCGCTTCTGCACGACGCCGCGCAGCCCCTCTCCGCTCGGGACAGGGGTGTGCGCGAGCGTGTCAGGCATCGTCCGCCCGCCCACGGCCGATTTCATCTGCAACTCGCCGCGAGCGCGTTTAAGCCCTTTTTAGGATCGACGTATCGAACATTTAGGAACGCGAACGCCGGCGCGTCTTTAGGCTGCCGGCCATGGAATCGCATCCCCTCATCGCCGCGCTGTCGCTGTTTGCGGTCGCCGTGCTCGCCACCGGCGCCGGCTCGCAGGAGGCGCCGTCGATTCCCCCGTTGCCGCACAGGCTGGCGGACACCGGTCTGTACGTCGCCGGCTCGACCAAGGAGGTGCGCGCCGACGTGCTGCCGTACACGCCGCAGTATGCGCTGTGGTCCGACGGCGCGACCAAGCGCCGCTGGCTGCACGTGCCGGCGGGCGCAGCGATCGACGCCACGCAGCCGAACGCGTGGGAGTTTCCGCCCGGCACCAAGCTGTGGAAGGAGTTCTCGCACGGCCGGCCGATCGAAACGCGCTTGATCGAGCGGCTGCCCGACGGCAGCTGGCGCTTCGCCGCCTACGTGTGGAACGAGGACGGCACCGAAGCCACGCTCGCACCGCCGGCCGGCATCGCCGTGGTTGCGGCGCGCGGCGCGCCGAACGGCCGCTATCGCATTCCGAGCGAGGCCGACTGCCGCGCGTGCCACGAAGGCGCCGCCGTGCCGGTGCTCGGGGTCGGCGCGCTGCAGCTATCGCCGGACCGCGATCCGAACGCGGCGCACTTCGAGCGGCGCAAAGCGAACGACGCCGGCCTGCGCGAATTGGTCGCGCGCGGCTGGCTGCGCAACCTGCCGGACGCGATGCTGCGCAACCCGCCGCGCATCGCCGCCTCCTCGCCGCTGGAGCGCGCCGCGCTCGGTTATCTGCACGCGAACTGCGGCCATTGCCACAACGATGCCGGCGCGCAGCCGCCGGTCGATCTGCAGCTCGCGCAGCAAGCGCTGCCCGGCGCGTCGCGCTCGGATCGGGTGCTCGCTTCGGTCGTCGGTGCGCCGAGCCGCTATCGCGCGCGCGGCTTGCCCGCGGCGGCGCCGCTGGTCGATCCGGGCCGGCCCGCATCGAGCGTGCTCGCCGCCCGCATGCGCACGCGCGATCCGCACGTGCAGATGCCGCCGCTCGGAACCGAACTGATCGATGCCGAGGGTCTCGCCCTCATCGAACGCTGGATTGCCCACCAACCCCGAAAGGAGCCGCAATGATCCGATCGCTTCTCGCCGTCGCCGTCGCCGCGACGTTCGCTGCCCCGACGCTCGCCGCGGGCGATGCCGCCGAACCCGCCGCCAAAGTGGCGCGCGGCAAGTACCTGGTGACCACGTCGGGCTGCAACGACTGCCACACGCCGTGGAAGGTCGGACCGAACGGCCCCGAGCCCGACTACACCCGCATGCTGTCCGGTCATCCGCAGGACATGGCGCTGCCGCCGGCGCCGCAGCCGGTCGGGCCGTGGCTGGTCGCCGCCGCCGCCACCAACACTGCCTGGTCCGGCCCGTGGGGCGTGAGCTTCACCGCCAACCTGACGCCCGATCCGGAGACGGGGCTGGGCAAATGGACGCTGCGCAACTTCGTCGACACGATCCGCACCGGCCGCCACATGGGCCGCGGCCGCCCGATCCTGCCGCCGATGCCGATCCCGATGTACAAGAACTTCACCGACGAGGATCTGGACGCGATCTACAGCTACCTGCGCACGATCCCGGCGGTGAAGAACCGCGTGCCCGAGCCGCTGCCCCCCGCGCTCGCGCCGACCGCCGCCAAGCAGTGACGATCGCCTGCACGCGGATGGGCGCGGAGACGTCTCTCGCTGATCCGCGTTCATACGCGTCGAGGTTGCAGGTCGCCCGCGGGCCGTCGGCGCGAGCGGCCGGCCGAGGCCGAGTCCGTCGTGCAGATCAACGGCATGGGACCGTTCGACGTGAAATACGTCGATCGCAAGGACGATCCGCGGGGGCAGTGACGTCGCCCCGGCAGGGGGAGCGAGGATTCGCTGCCCGCGCTCAGGCGAGCGCGCGCCCGATGATCAGGCGCTGGATGTCGCTCGTGCCTTCGTAGATCTGGCACACGCGCACGTCGCGCCAGATGCGTTCGACCGGAAAGTCGGCCACGTAGCCGTAGCCGCCGAAGATCTGGATCGCGTCCGAGCACACGCGCTCGGCCATTTCGGAGGCGAACAGCTTAGCCATCGCCGCCTCTTTCAGGCACGGCCGGCCGGCGTCGCGCAGCGCGGCGGCGTGATAGACGAGCTGGCGCGCGGCTTCGATTTTCGTCGCCATGTCGGCGAGCCGGAAGTTGACCGCCTGGTGGTTGAAGATCGGCTGGCCGAAGCTTTCGCGCTGCTTGGCGTAGGCGAGCGCCGCTTCGAACGCGGCGCGCGCCATGCCGACACTTTGCGCGGCGATGCCGATGCGGCCGCCTTCGAGCGAGGCGAGCGCGATCTTGTAGCCCTCGCCTTCGGCGCCGATCAGGTTCGCCGCCGGCACGCGGCAGTTGTCGAACACGATCTGCGCGGTGTCGGACGAATGCTGGCCGCATTTTTCCTCCAGCCGCGCGACCAAATAGCCGGGGGTGGCGGTCGGCACGACGAACGCGCTGATGCCGCGCTTGCCGGCGTCCGGGTCGGTGACCGCGATCACGATCGCGTAGTCGGCGTTTTTGCCGCTGGTGATGAACTGCTTGACGCCGTCGATCACGTACCAATCGCCGTCGCGGCGCGCGCGGGTGCGCAGCGCCGCGGCGTTGCTGCCGACGTGCGGCTCGGTCAGGCAAAAGGCGCCGAGCGCGTCGCCGCGCGCCAGCGGCGCCAGGAACTCGCGCTTCTGCGCTTCGTTGCCGAATGCGAGCAGGATCGCACACACCGGGCAGTTGTTGACCGAGATGATGGTCGACACCCCGCCGTCGCCGGCGGCGATTTCCTCCAGCGCCACCGCGAGCGCCGTGTAGTCCATGCCGGCGCCGCCGTATTCCTGCGGCACCGCGATGCCGAACGCACCCAGCCGCGCGAGCTCCTTCAGCGCGTCGCGCGGAAAGACACGGTTGCGGTCCCATTCGGCGGCGAACGGCGCCAGCCGCGCGGCGGCGAACTCGCGCAGCGCTTCGCGCAGCAGCAGGTGTTCTTCTTTCAGCATCGGAGCGGACGCGCGGCGGATCGAAGGGTCGGCGGACGGCGGATCGGAGAACGGATCAATCGGTCATGATCCAGTGCAACTGCCGGCGCTTGATCAGCCAGCCGACCAAACCGCCGGCGATCAGGGCGGCGGCCAGCATCGGCCCGCCGCCGATGATCCCGGACACCAGCAGCACGGTCGAGAAGAAGCGCCAGTAGTCGGTCGGCCCCCACGCCCACGCGGCGAGCGCGGAAAAGGCGATCCAGGTGAGCAGCGCCACCAGGATGCCGCGCGACAGCGACTGCGATACGCGCGTGATGCGCTTGTCGGCCTGCTGGTAGACGATCAGCGCGAACATCATCGCGAACAGCCCCGGCACGGCGATGAAGATCGCCCGATTGACGCCGCTTTCCTCGGCGAACTCGCGCAGCGTGAACTCGACGCTGCCCGCCGCCAGCATGCCGCAGATGCCGAACACGAAGCCGGCGAACAACGGTACCGTCACCCATTGCACGGAAGACACGAGCCGCGACCAGAACCCGTCGCCGGACTCCGCCGGCGGCGGACGCACGATCGTCGCTGGCGCCTCGTCCAGCGGCGCCGTGTCTTCGTCCAAGCTGCGTCGAACCTCGCGGCTCATCTCTGGCGTCTCGCGGTGACTTCGATCTCGATCTTCATGCGCGCATCGACCAGTCCGCAGACGATCGCGGTGGCGGCCGGCCGGCAGGCGCCGAAATACTGGCCGAAAACCGGCGCCAGCGTCTCGAACAGCTTGGCGTCGGTCAGGTAATAGCGCACCCGCACCACGTCGTCCAGAGTACAGCCCGCCTGCGCCAGCGCGGACGCGAGGTTGCGGAAGCACTGGTGGCACTGCGCGACCGGATCGGGGTCGATCGTCATCGACGCGTAGTCGAAGCCGGTCGTGCCGGAGACGAACACGTCGTCGCCATCGACGAGCGCACGGCTGTAGCCGGCGGTCGCTTCGAAGGTCGAACCGGAAGAGATCCGCTTTCTCACCATGCCAGATGCTCGCCGTTGTAGTTGAGGAACTTGCCGTTGTGCGAGCTGTTGGCGTGCGCCAGCACATAGCGCATCGCGGCGACGCTGTCGGCGGCGTCCAGGTCGGCGTCGGGGCCGCCCATGTCGGTGCGCACCCAGCCCGGGTGAAACGCGATCAGAATCAGGCCGCTTGGCGCCGCCGCGATGCTGGCGGCGCGCAGCGCATTGTTCAGCGCCGCCTTGCTGGCGCGATACAGCCACCCGTAGGCGCTCGCCATCAGCGTCGTCGAGCCCATGCGGCTGGACAGCACGGCCAGCTTGCCGCCGGGGGCGGCCAACAGCGGCGCCAGCGCCGGGATCAGCGCCATCGGCGCCAGCACGTTGGTGCGCATCACACGATCGAACTCGGCGGGATCGGGCGGCTCGATCGTCGTCGTGCGCGGACCGTAGACGCCGGCGGCGAGGATCGCGATGTCGAGCCGCTCGCCCGCCAGCCGCTGCACGAACGCGGCGCGGCTCGCCGCCTCGAGCACGTCCAGTTCGAGCGCCTCGGCGCCCAGCGCGCGCAGGCGCGCGCCGTGTTCGGCCTGGCGGAACGTAGCCAGCACGCGGTGGCCGTCGGCCGCGTACTGCCGCGCGAACTCCAGCCCGATGCCGCGCGACGCGCCGACGACGAGCACCGTGCTCACGCGCTTCTCTCCGCCAACGCCAGCCGCGCGGCCAGCCAGACGAAAACCCCGGCCGCCGTCGCGTGCAGCGCCACGCGCAGCCGCGCCGGCAGCGACCAGCGGGCGAGCGGCGCCACGGCGAGCGCGAAGGCCGCGAGAAACAGCCAACTTTGCGCGACCAGCCAGGCGCCGAGCAGCAGGAACCAGCGCGTCTTGTCCGCCGCTGCGGCGTCGATGAACTGCGGCAGCAGCGCGAGGAAAAACAGCGCCACCTTCGGATTCAGCGCGTTGGTCAGAAAACCCTGCAGAAAGACCTGGCGCGCGGACGCCGGCACGT
>DATLZG010000444.1:0-3158 GCA_035574095.1 Burkholderiaceae bacterium
GAACGCGGGCTGGCCGACTTCCTGCGCCGCACGCACTGAGCAATCGAACATTCAATCCGTACTGAGCACCCGATGGGTAAGGTCACCGGTTTTCTGGAGTACGCGCGTCTCGAAGAGGCGGCCGAGGCGCCCGAGAAGCGCAAGAAGCATTGGCGCGAGTTCATCGTCCATCTGAGCGACGAACAGGCCGCCATTCAGGGCGCGCGCTGCATGGACTGCGGCGTGCCGTTCTGCAACAACGGCTGCCCGATCAACAACATCATTCCGGACTTCAACGACCTCGTTTACCGCCAGCAGTGGCGCGAGGCGCTGACGGTTCTGCACAGCACGAACAATTTTCCCGAGTTCACCGGCCGCGTTTGTCCGGCACCGTGCGAGGCCGCATGCGTGCTGAACATCAACGACGACCCGGTCGGCATCAAGTCGATCGAGCACGCGATCATCGACAAGGGTTGGAGCGAGGGCTGGGTCGAGCCGCAGCCGCCGAAGAGAAAGACCGGCAAGAAGGTCGCGATCGTCGGTAGCGGCCCCGCCGGGTTGGCCGCCGCGCAGCAGCTGGCGCGCGCCGGCCACGACGTCACGGTGTTCGAGAAGAACGATCGCATCGGTGGTCTGCTGCGCTACGGCATTCCCGACTTCAAGCTGGAGAAAGCGCACATCGACCGGCGCCTGGCGCAGATGCAGGCCGAAGGCGTGACGTTCCATGCCGGCGTGCTGGTCGGCAAGAAGGGGCTGAACGGCGGCGTCACCAACTGGGCCAAGCGCACGCTCGACCCCGAGCAGGTGTTGAAGGAATTCGACGCGGTCGTGCTCGCCGGCGGTGCGGAGCAGCCGCGCGACCTGCCTGTGCCGGGCCGCAACCTGCGCGGCGTTCACTTCGCGATGGAATTCCTGCCGCAACAGAACAAGGTCGTCGCCGGCGACAAGGTCAAGGACCAGATCCTGGCCACCGGCAAACACGTGGTCGTGATCGGCGGCGGCGATACGGGCAGCGACTGCGTCGGCACCAGCAACCGGCAGGGCGCGAAGAGCGTCACGCAGTTCGAACTGCTGCCGCAGCCGCCGGTGCACGAGAACAAGGAGCTGACCTGGCCGTACTGGCCGCTGAAGCTGCGCACCTCCAGTTCGCATGAAGAGGGCGTGCGCCGCGACTGGGCGGTGACGACGAAAGCGTTCAAGGACGATGGCAACGGCAACGTCAAGGCGCTGGTCGCCGCCCGAGTCGACTGGCAGAAAGACCCGGCGACCGGGCAGATGAAGATGCAGGAAGTGCCGGGCTCGGAGTTCGAGATCCCCGCCGACCTGGTGCTGCTGGCGATGGGCTTCGTCTCCCCTGTGGGCGCGGTGCTGGAGTCCTTCGGCGTCGAGCGCGACCCGCGCGGCAACGCGCGCGCGCCGACCGAAGGCGCGGGCAGTTACCGCACGAACGTGGACAAGGTGTTCGCCGCCGGCGACATGCGGCGCGGCCAAAGCCTCGTCGTGTGGGCGATCCGCGAGGGGCGCCAGTGCGCGCGCGCGGTGGACGAGTACCTGATGGGTTCGTCGTCGCTGCCGCGTTGACCGCGGTCCGTTACCCGTTGTCCGTGATCCGTTCTCCGTTGTTCGTTGTCGGTTGCGCGCTCGCGGCGATGCTCGCAGCGCCGTCGCTCGCTGTCGCCCAGAGCGAAGAAGAGCTGAAGCGCTACGCGGAGCTGGACCGCAAGTGCGAGGCGGCGCGCGAGAAGAAGCTGGCGCCGCTGCGCGCGCAGAAGATCGAGGCGTGCATCAAACAGGACCGGCGGCCGCGCGAACAATGCGAACGCGACTTCGCCGACTACGGCAACACGCGCGGCATCGGCCGCGGCCGCGCGGTTGGCGGTCTCTTCTACGACCTGCCCGAGTGCGTCGCCGCCGACGAGGCGCGCCGCAAGTACCGCCAGTGATCTGCCGCCGTTGACCGTGCGCGGGGGGCGACGGACGACGGTCAACGCAGATCGGCCGGCGGGCCTGTGCGACAATCGTCGCGCCCGCCCTGTACACGAACAACGAACACCGCGCGGCGCCGCGTCGCCCCGGTGCGCTGCCCACTTGAGCGACGACACCTTCATCGAAATCGATCGCGTCACGTTCGGCTACGACGAGCGCGTGATCCTGTCGGACGTGTCGCTGCGATTCAAGCGCCGCAGCGTGACCGCGATCCTCGGCAGTTCCGGCTGCGGCAAGACCACGCTGCTGCGACTGATCGGCGGCACCGTCAAGCCGCAGTCGGGCCGCATCCTGTTCGACGGCGCGCCGGTCAACCCGGACGACCGCGCCGCGCTGTACCGGCTCCGCCGGCGTATCGGCATGCTGTTCCAGTTCGGCGCGCTGTTCACCGACATGACGTTGTTCGACAACGTCGCCTTCCCGCTGCGGGAGCACACCGATCTGCCGGAGTCGATGATCCGCGACATCGTGATCATGAAGCTGCACGCGGTCGGGCTGCGCGGTGCCGCGCACCTGAAGCCGGCCGAAGTGTCCGGCGGCATGGCGCGCCGGGTGGCGTTGGCACGCACGATCGCGCTCGATCCGGAACTGATCATGTACGACGAGCCGTTCACCGGCCTGGATCCGATCTCGCTCGGCGTGGCGGCCAATCTGATTCGGCGGCTGAACGACGCCACCGGCGCCACCTCGCTGGTCGTCTCGCATGACGTCGACGAGTGTTTCCAGATCTGCGACTACGCGTACCTGATCTCGGCCGGACGCGTCGTCGGCCACGGCACGCCGGCCGAACTGCGCGCGTCCGACGAACCGGAGGTGCGCCAGTTCATCCGCGGCGAAGTCGACGGCCCGGTGCGCTTCCACTATCCGGCGCCGTCGGTCGAGCAAGACTTCGGCGTGCCCGCATGAGGGCGCTCGAGTACGTGCGGCGGTTGGGCGCAAGCGCGCTCGAAGTACTGCGCGCGCTCGGCCATCACGCGGCGTTCTTCGTCGAACTGGTGCGCAGCCTGCCGGCCGCGCTGCGGCGCTTCTTCCTTGTCGTCGCGCAGATCCACGCGATCGGCAACTATTCGGTGGTGATCATCGTCGCCTCGGGGCTGGCCGTCGGCTTCGTTCTCGGTCTGCAGGGCTATTACACGCTGTCGCGCTACGGCGCGGCCGAGAGCCTCGGCCTGCTGGTCGCGCTGTCGCTGACC
>DATLZG010000445.1:0-10382 GCA_035574095.1 Burkholderiaceae bacterium
CTCTGGCCAATGGTCCCCTCGCCGCGCCTCGCGCTGCATCCCCAGGCACCCCCGCCGCGACCGCCGCGGATTTTGAGATAGGTTCTAGAGGCATCGGCATGGTCACTACGATGCTTGCGAAACGCATTATTCCGTGTCTGGACGTGACCGCGGGCCGCGTCGTCAAGGGCGTGAATTTCGTCGCTCTGCGCGATGCCGGCGACCCGGTAGAGATCGCGCGCCGCTACGACGCGGAAGGCGCGGACGAGCTGACGTTTCTCGACATCACGGCCAGCGCGGATCGACGCGACATCATTCTGCACGTGATCGAGGCGGTGGCCGAGCAAGTCTTCATCCCGCTGACCGTCGGCGGCGGTGTGCGCAAGGTCGAGGACGTCCGCCGGCTGTTGAACGCCGGTGCCGACAAGGTCTCGATCAACACGGCGGCGGTGCAGGATCCGCAGCTCATCGCCGCGGCGGCCGCCCGCTTCGGATCCCAATGCATCGTGGTGGCGATCGATGCGCGTCGTCGCGTCGCCGACGATGCCGCGGCCGGTTGGGAGGTGTACACGCACGGCGGGCGGCGGCCGACGGGGCTGGATGCGGTCGCCTGGGCGCGCCGCGTCAGCGAGCTGGGCGCCGGAGAAATCCTGCTCACCAGCATGGATCGCGACGGCACCAAGCTCGGCTTCGATCTGGAGTTGACGCGCGCCGTGGCCGACGCGGTGCCGGTGCCGGTGATCGCCTCCGGGGGTGTAGGCAACTTGCAGCACCTGGCGGACGGCGTCACGATCGGCGGCGCCGACGCGGTGCTGGCGGCCTCGATCTTTCATTTCGGCGAATTCACGGTGGCGCAGGCCAAGCGCCATCTCGCCGCCCAAGGCATCGCCGTGCGGATGGATCGATGAACTGGCTGGACGAGATCGCTTACGACGAGCGCGGCCTGGTGCCGGTGATCGCACAGGAGGTGGCGAGCGGCCGCGTGCTGATGGTCGCTTGGGCGAATCGCGAAGCGCTCGCCGAGACCGCGGCCACCGGCCAAGCCGTCTATTGGTCGCGCTCGCGCGGCAAGCTGTGGCGCAAAGGCGAGGAGTCCGGCCACCGGCAGCGCGTGCTCGAGATGCGAGTCGATTGCGACGGCGACGCGGTGCTGTACGCTGTGGCGCAAGAGGGCGGCATCGCTTGCCATACCGGCCGCGCCAGTTGCTTCTTTCGGCGCTTGGACGGCGCAACCTGGCAGGCGGTCGACCCGGTGCTGAAAGATCCCGAGCTGATCTACCGCAAATGACGAGCGACGACACCACGCTGGCGCGGCTGGCGGACGTCATCGAATCGCGCAAGGGCGGCGACCCGGCCACCTCTTACGTCGCGCGCCTGCTCGCGGGGCCGGCGGACACGGTGTTGAAGAAGATCGGCGAGGAGGCGACCGAAACCGTGCTCGCCGCCAAGGACGGCTCGGCCGAGCGCATCGTCGCCGAGTGCGCCGACTTGTGGTTTCACTGCCTGGTCATGCTGGCGCGCTATGGCCTGCGCCCGGAAGACGTGCTGGCCGAATTGCAGCGGCGCGCCGGCACCTCCGGCATCGAAGAAAAGGCGCTGCGCAAGCTGCGCGAATCGCCGCAGTGAGGGCCGCAGCCGACTGCCACCGCACCCCGGCCGACGATCCGCCGCCCCCGACTCCAAACTCCCGACCACCGACTCCAAACTCCCGACTCCGATGAACGACGCGAACTGTATTTTCTGCCGCATCGTGCGCGGCGAGATTCCGAGCAAAAAGACCTACGAAGACGACGAGTTGATCGTCTTCCACGACATCAACCCGGCCGCGCCGGTGCACCTGCTGATGGTGCCGAAGGAGCATTTCGCCACGCTTGCCGACGCGCGACCGGAACACGAGCAGCTGTTGGGTAAAATGCTGCTCCTCGCACCGCGGCTCGCACGAGAACAGGGCGCCACGAACGGATTTCGTGTCGTCGCCAATAACGGCCCGGACGGCGGGCAAGAGGTCTACCACCTGCACCTGCACGTGCTGGGGGGACCGCGTCCGTGGAAACGTCTGTAGCGCTGTTGGCCGCGCTCCCCGACGGAGCGCGCGTTTAGGAGTTCATCATGGGTTCGCTTTCAATCTGGCACTGGCTGATCGTCCTGCTGGTCATCATTCTCGTATTCGGCACCTCGAAGCTGAAGAACCTGGGCAAGGACCTGGGCGGCGCGATCAAGGGTTTCAAAGAGGGGATGAAGGAGGGCACCGAGTCGGCCGAGGCGGCGAAGAAGGTCGAGGAAGGCAAGCCGGTCGCTGGGACGACGATCGACGTGCAGGCCAAGGAGAAGTCCTGATCCGACCGACCCCGCGCGCGGCGTTGCCGCGGCGCGTGGATCCGCTTGGCGGTTGACAGGCGATGTTCGATTTCAGTCTCGGCGAGCTCGGCCTCATCGGCGTCGTCGCGCTGATCGTGCTCGGGCCGGAGCGTCTGCCGAAGGTCGCGCGCACCGTCGGCGAATGGATGGGCAAGGCCCAGCGCTACGTCAGCCAGGTCAAGGCCGACATCAACCGCGAAATGGAACTCGCGGAGCTGAAGAAGCTGCAGGAGGAGGCGCGGGCGGCGGCGCAGTCGCTGCAATCGTCGGTGCAGGAGCTGCAGTCTGATCTGAACCGCGCCACCGCGGAGCTGTCTACGCCCGCGGTCGATGGCGGCGGCACGGCTCCGGCTGCCGCCTCCGACTATGCGTTCGAAGGCGCAACCGAAACGTGGCACGGCCGTACGTTCCCGCGCCGATACAAGCTCGGGCCGTCGGTCGAAGAACTGGCCGAAGAAATCGCGCGCCTGAAACGCGAGCTGGCGCTACCCGACGCCTACGCGCCGACGCGCCGCAAGTACGCGCCGCGCTCGCGGCTGAATCGACCGCGCATTCGCCGATGAGCGCGCCATCGCCGGAAACGGAAGAGCTCGGCGGCGAGGAGCAGGGCTTCCTGTCGCACCTGATCGAGCTGCGCCAGCGGCTGGTGCGCGCCGCGCTGTCGGTGCTGATCGTCTTCCTCGCCCTGTCGCCGTTCATGAAGGAGATCTTCGACCTGCTATCGCGGCCGCTGATGATCGCGCTGCCGGCGGGGACCAAGCTGCTCGCCACCGGGGTGGTGGCGCCGTTCATGGTGCCGCTGAAGGTGACGCTGTTCGTCGCGCTGCTGATCGCGCTGCCGTACGTGCTCTGGCAGGCCTGGGCATTCGTCGCCCCGGGCCTGTACCGCCACGAGAAGCGGCTGGCGGCGCCGATCATCGTGTCCAGCGTCGTCATGTTCTTCCTCGGCATGGCTTATTGCTACTTCGTCGTTTTCGGCCTGGTGTTCGGTTTCATCGCCGGGTTCGCGCCGACTTCGGTGCAGGTCGCGCCCGACATCGAGGCGTACTTCTCGTTCGTGCTCGGCATGTTTCTGGCGTTCGGCCTGACCTTCGAGGTGCCGATCGCCGTGGTGCTGCTGGCGCGCTTCGGCATCGCCGACGTCGAGAAGCTGAAAAAGGCGCGACCGTACGTGATCGTCGGCGCGTTCATCATCGCCGCCGTCTTCACGCCGCCCGACGTGCTGTCGCAGTTGCTGCTGGCGATCCCGCTGTGTCTGCTGTACGAACTGGGGGTCCAACTCGCGCGCTTCGTCGGCGGGCCGAAAGAGGCCGAGGAAAAGGCCGCGGCGTAGGCCGGCCGCGCGCATACTTGCCCGCATGGCCGCCTTTCTTCGACTGCTCGCCGTCGTCGCCCTGCTCGCCGCCGGCGCACCGACCGCCGCCGCGGCCGAAGACCCCGACCTGGCGCGCGGCTGGGCCGCGTACTCGGCCGGCGATCTGGCCGGCGCGCGTGCCGCCTATCTGCGCGCGGCGCAGCGCAATCAGCCGCTCGCGCAGTTCAACCTGGCGGTCATGCTGATCCAGGGCGAAGGCGGCGTCATCGACACGGCGTTGGGCGTGCACTGGCTCAGACGCGCCGCCGAGGCGGGGCTGGCGCGCGCGCAATACTCGCTGGCGGTGCTGCTCGATCGCGGCCAGCACGTGGCCAAGTCCACCACCGAGGCGACGCACTGGTATCGGCGCGCGGCCGAGCAGGGCTGGCGCGATGCGCAGGTCAGCCTCGCGACACAGTATTTCCTCGGCCGCGGCGCGGCCAAGGACTACGCGGAAGCTGCCCGCTGGTACGAGCGCGCGGCCGAGCAGGGCGACGAGGCGGCGTCGTACATCATCGCCAGCATGTACGAGAACGGCGACGGCGTGGCGCGTGACCACGAGCGCGCCTGGTACTGGTACGCGCAGGCCGCCGCGCGTGGCGATCGCGCCGCCGAAATCAAGGCGCGCGAGCTGTATCGCCGGCTGCGGTCCGACTAGCGGCCGGCTAACGCTGCGCGGTGCGCGGCGGCGGCCGCTCGCCGACGGTCACGTCCAGTTCCGTCTCCGTGCCTTTGCGCAGCACCTTGACCTTGGCGACCGTACCCGGTGCGAGCTGCGCGATCTGCGCCAGCAGGCCCGGCGTGTTCACGACCGGCTGGCCGTTGATCGTCAGGATCACGTCGAGCGGCTCCATGCCGGCCTTGCCGGCCGGTGCGCCGCGCTGCACACCGCGCACGACGACCCCTTTCGCCTGCGGCAACTTCAGCAACTCCGCCAACTCTGGCGTCACGTCGCCCGGTTCGATACCGAAATAGCCGCGCGTCACTTTGCCGGTGCGGATCAGTTGCTCCATCACCTGCGTGACGATCGACGCCGGGATCGCGAAACCGATGCCGACCGAGCCGCCGGTGCGTGAGTAAATCGCGCTGTTGATGCCGACCAGCAGCCCGTTCGTGTCCACCAGTGCGCCGCCGGAGTTGCCCTGGTTGATCGCGGCGTCGGTCTGGATGAAATTCTCGTAGCGGTTGATGCCCAGATCGTTGCGGCCGAGTGCCGACACGATGCCCATCGTCACCGTCTGACCGACGTCGAACGGATTGCCGATCGCCAGCACGACGTCGCCCACCTTCAGGTTCTCGGCGCGCCCAAACGTGATCGCCGGCAAATCCGTCAACGGTACTTTGAGCACCGCGAGGTCGGTTTCCGGGTCGGCACCCACCGCCTGCGCTTCCACTTCGCGTCCGTCGGCCAGTTTGACCGCGATCTGATCGGCCGCCTCGACGACGTGGTTGTTGGTCAGGATGTAGCCATCGGCGGTCGCAATGACGCCCGAGCCGAGATTGAACGACCGCTCGCCGCCGCGATTGCCGAAGAAGCGCTCGAACAGCGGGTCGTCGCTCGGCCCGCGCCGCAGCTCCTTGGTCGTGTACACGCTGACGACCGCGGGCATCGCGCGCCGCGCGGCTTCGGCGTACGACTGGACGGCGGCGACCCGCTCGCCCGCCTCCGGCGTCGCGGCCCGCTGGATGGCGACGTTCTCGGTCAGCGGTGTGGAGACGACCGGCGGCGCCTTGCGCAGCCACTCCGGCTTCAGCGTGGCGACGATGAACAACGCCGCCAGACCGATCGTCGTCGCCTGCGCGAACAGCAGCCACAGACGACGCAGCATTGCCCGGTTCGGTGCAGTTGGGACGAGCGATTCTAGAACCTAGGTTCTAGTCGCGCCGCCGCCCGGCCCCGAACGCTACCGCTTCAGTGCGTCGCGAATCTCGCGCAGCAGCAGGATGTCTTCAGGAGGGGGCGCGGGCGGCGCCGGCGGGGGCGGGGGCGCCTCGCGCTTCAGCCTGTTGATCGCCTTGACCATCCAGAAGATGATGAAGGCGAGGATCGCGAAGTTGATTGCGACCGTAATGAAGTTGCCGTACGCGAACAACGGTACGCCGGCCTTGGTCAACGCCTCGTAGGTCATCGGGCCTGTGTACCCGGGCGGCGGATCGGCGAGCGCGATGAAGTAGTTCGAAAAGTCGAGTCCGCCGACGATGCGGCCGACGATCGGCAGCATCAGGTCCTTGACCACCGAGTCGACGATCTTGCCGAACGCCGCGCCGATGATCACGCCGACCGCGAGATCGACGACGTTGCCTTTGACTGCGAACTCACGGAACTCTTGGACGAAGCTCATCCGTTCTCTCCTCCGATTGACGGCCGGCCGGCGGTTGCACCGGCGCGCGCGATTCTAGGAGTTGCGCGGACGCGGTCTGATGCCGGCTTCGCGCGGGCCAAGTGGCGGTGCCGTGCGCCGCATCCGGCAGGGCGCGATGACCCCGATCACAGTGGGGCATGCAGTAAAATCCCGACGTTTTGCGGCCTTGGCGCACGTTTTTGGGGGAGCTGCCAAGCCCGCAGCCGCGCTTTCGATCCCAAGGAAATCCCATGTCCAGCCAAGCAGCACCGATCGACGACGATCGCCGCGCAGCGCTGATCGCGACCAGTGTGGCGGGCGCCGCCGGCGCGGCCGCGGCCGCCGCACCGTTCGTGATCTCTTTTGCACCCTCCGAACGGGCCCGGGCGGCGGGCGCGCCGGTCGAAGTCGACCTCGGTGCGCTCGCGCCGGGCGAGATGAAGACCGTCGAATGGCGCGGCAAACCGGTGTGGATCCTGCGCCGCACCCCCGAGATGCTGGAGTCGATCAAGAAGACGCGCGATCGGGTCGCCGACCCGGATTCTCAGCGCACCGCGTATCCGACGCCGCCGTACGCGAAAAACGAGCTGCGCTCGATCAAACCCGAATACCTGATCGTGGTCGGCATCTGCTCGCATCTCGGCTGCTCGCCGGTCGGCCCCTTCGCCGCCGGCGCCAATCCGCAGCTCGGCCAGGATCTCGGCTTCGTGTGCCCGTGCCACGGCTCGACGTTCGACCTGGCGGGGCGCGTGTTCAAGAACAAGCCGGCGCCCGACAACCTCGAAGTGCCGCCGCACAAGTACCTGTCCGACACCGTCGTGCTGATCGGCGAAGACACCCAGGCCTGAACGGCCGGCCACTCCCGTCACAAGAAGAGACCATGGGACTGCACAAGACCGAGTACAAAGGCCTGTTGGGCTGGATCGACGCCCGTATGCCGACGCTGATGTCGGAATACAAGAAGCACATGGCGGAGTACTACGCGCCGAAGAACTTCAACTTCTGGTACTTCTTCGGCAGCTTCGCGCTGGTGGTGCTGGTGATCCAGATCGTGACCGGCATCTTCCTCGTCATGCACTACAAGCCGGACGCGCGCTTTGCGTTCGAATCGGTCGAGTACATCATGCGCGAGGTGCCGGGCGGCTGGTTCATCCGCTACATGCATTCGACCGGCGCCTCGTTCTTCTTCATCGTCGTCTATCTGCACATGTTCCGCGGGCTGCTGTACGGCAGTTACCGCAAGCCGCGCGAGCTGGTGTGGATCTTCGGCTGCCTGATCTTTCTGTGCCTGATGGCCGAGGCGTTCTTCGGCTATCTGCTGCCGTGGGGGCAGATGAGCTACTGGGGCGCGCAGGTGATCGTCAACCTGTTCTCCGCCATTCCGCTGATCGGGCCCGACCTCGCGGTCTGGATCCGCGGCGACTACGTCGTGAGCGACGCGACGCTGAACCGCTTCTTCTCGTTTCACGTGATCGCGATTCCGCTCGTGCTGCTGGCATTGGTGGTCGCGCACATCCTGGCACTGCACGACGTCGGCTCCAACAACCCGGACGGCATCGAAATCAAGGACAAGCTCGGCCCCGACGGCAAACCGCTGGACGGCATCCCGTTCCACCCGTACTACACCGTGCACGACCTCTACGGTCTGTCGCTGTTCCTGATCGCATTTTTTGCCGTGCTGTTCTTCGCGCCCGAAATGGGCGGCTATTTCCTCGAGTGGAACAACTTCATTCCGGCCGATCCGCTGACCACGCCGCCGCACATCGCGCCGGTCTGGTACTTCACGCCGTATTACTCGGTGCTGCGGGCGACGACCGAAGACTTCATGTGGGTGCTGGCGCTTGGCACCGCGGCCTACGCAATCCTCGTTTTCCTGACGCTGGAGAACCGCGCGGCCAAGTACGCGACCCTGATCGCGGCGCTGGTGCTGATCGTGCTGATGATCGGCGGGCCGCTGAAGCTCGACCCGAAGTTCTGGGGCGTGGTGCTGATGGGGTTGTCGGTGCTGATCTTCTTCGCGCTGCCGTGGCTCGACCAGTCGCCGGTGAAGTCGATGCGCTACCGCCCGGCCTGGCATTTCTGGCTGTTGGTCGCTTTCGCGGCCGTGTTCCTCGTGCTCGGCTACCTCGGCACGCAGGCGCCGACGCCGACCTTCACCTACATCGCGCAGGCAGGCACGCTGGCCTACTTCGCATTCTTCCTGCTGATGCCATGGTGGAGCCGGGCGGGCGAGTTCAAGCCGGTTCCCGAGCGCGTCGTGTTCGCCGCTCACTGAGGGAAAGAACAAGATGAAGAAGATCCTCCTCGCGCTGGCGCTGGTGGCCGCCGCGCCGTTGGCCGGCGCGGCCGGCGTGACGGTCAGAATGGACCGCTTCCCGGAAGACCGGGTGCGCAACCCGGCCGCGCTGCAAAGCGGTGCGCGGCTGTTCGCCAATTACTGCCTCGGCTGTCACAGCGCGGCGATGATGCGCTGGAACAAGTTGCGCGACATCGGGCTGGACGACCGCCAGATCAAGGAGTTCCTGATCTTCGGCAACCAGAAGGTCGGCGACACGATGACGATCGCGATGACGCCGAAGGACGCCAAGCTGTGGTTCGGCAAACAGCCGCCCGATCTGTCGGTGATCGCGCGCGCCCGCACGTCGTTCGACTACTCGGGCCCGGACTATCTGTACACGCTGCTGCGCGGCTACTACCGCGACGCCGCCTCGCCGACCGGGTGGAACAACATCGCCTCGCAGAACATCGCGATGCCGCACATTCTGTGGGAGCGGCAGGGCGCGCGCGAAGTGACGATCGAGCGCATCGCCCATACCGAAAAAGGCGCGGTGAAGACGGTCAGCGTTTACGACGCCGCCGGTCAGGCCAAGGTCACGACCACGGCCCTTACCGGCCACCCGGACGAGAGCATCACGGTCACCGTCAAACCGGCGGACCCGGCGCAGGCGCGCCAGTTCGACAGCGAGGTCGCCGACCTGGTGGCGTTCCTCGTGTTCATGACCGACCCGAGCGGCGCGGCGCGCGTGCGCATCGGCGTCTGGGCGATGCTGTTCCTGTTCGTGTTCGCCGCGCTCGCCTGGTGGCTGAACCGCGCCTACTGGAAAGACGTCAAATAGAGTGGACCGCCGGGCGCTGCGCGTCCGGCTCGACGTACATTTATTGGGAATGCTCCGATGATGGTGCTTTACTCCGGCACGACCTGTCCGTTCTCGCAGCGCTGCCGCTTCGTGCTGTTCGAGAAGGGCATGGACTTCGAGATCAAGGACGTCGACCTGTTCAACAAGCCCGAGGACATCAACGTGATGAATCCGTACGGGCAGGTGCCGATCCTGGTCGAGCGTGACCTGATCCTGTACGAATCGAACATCATCAACGAATACATCGACGAGCGCTTTCCGCATCCGCAGTTGATGCCGGCCGATCCGGTGATGCGCGCGCGCGCCAGGCTATTCCTGTTCAATTTCGAGCGCGAGCTGTTCGTGCACGTGCAGACGATCGAGAACAGCAACAAGCAGCCGGCGATCGAGAAGGCGAAGTCGATCATCCGCGACCGCCTGACGCAATTGGCGCCGATCTTGCTGAAGAACAAGTACATGCTGGGTGACGATTTCTCGATGCTCGACGTCGCGATCGCGCCGCTGCTGTGGCGGCTCGACCACTACGGCATCGACCTGCCGAAGACCGCCGCGCCGCTGATGAAATACGCCGAGCGCATCTTCTCCCGGCCGGCGTATATTGAAGCGCTGACGCCGTCCGAGAAGGTGATGCGGCGCTGACCATGCTTGAGCCGCCGTCGACCAAACCGTATCTGCTGCGCGCCATTTACGAGTGGTGCACGGACGCGGGGTTCACGCCCTACGTGGCAGTGGCGGTCGACGAGACGGTGCGCGTGCCGCTGGAGTTCGTGAAGAACGGCGAGATCGTCCTCAACGTCTCGGCGCTCGCCACCAACCGGCTGAAGATCGGCAACGACGCGATCGAGTTCCAGGCCCGCTTCGGCGGCGTGCCGCGCGACGTGTACGTGCCGATCGCGCGCGTGATCGCGATTTACGCGCGCGAGAACGGCCAGGGCATGGCGTTCGACGTGCCGCGGCCGCACCTGCCGGCGGGCGTGCAGCCGGCGGAGCTCACCGATGCGGGCCACCCCGCCGCTGCGCCGCTGCCGGTGATGCCGCTGCCGGCGCCTGCCGGCGACGAAACACGTCCGCCCACACCAGGCACACCACGGCCGGGCGAGCGGCCGAAGCTGACACGGGTCAAGTGAAGTTATCGCGGCTCGCTGGCGAGCCGCGCGCGTTGCGCAGCGGTCAACCCGCGTGGCGGGACAGGTCCCGGTAGCCGTCTGGATT
>DATLZG010000446.1:0-2592 GCA_035574095.1 Burkholderiaceae bacterium
TGTATTCGAACGCGACCGGCACTTCGCAGGCGAGCGAGGCGCTCGCCTCCTCGTGCCGTTGCCCGCGCACGCGCACGCGCGGCGCCGCGCAGGCGCCGGCTTCCGCGCCAGCCGCGCATGCGGGCGCGGATGCGGGCGGCAGCGGGGCGTTCACTTGGCGGTCACCTCGGCCGCGATGCGCTGCTCGTACAGCCGCTCCTGGGCTTGGCTAAAGCGCTGGTACTGGCGTTGCCAGGCGGACGGCTGCGCCACCGGCATCACCTGCACCGCCGTCACCTTGTATTCGGGGCAGTTGGTGGCCCAGTCGGAGCTGTCGGTGGTGATGACGTTCGCGCCCGACTCGGGGAAGTGGAAGGTCGTGTACACGACGCCCGGCGCGACGCGCTCGGTCACCAGCGCGCGCAGCACGGTGGAGCCGGCGCGGCTCTCGATGCCGACCCAGTCGCCGTCGCGGATGCCGCGTTCCTCGGCGTCGTGCGGGTGGATTTCGAGCCGGTCCTCGTGGTGCCAGCGCACGTTGTCCGTGCGGCGCGTCTGCGCGCCGACGTTGTATTGCGTCAGCACGCGGCCGGTGGTCAGCAGCAGCGGATACTTGCGCGTGATCTTCTCGTCCGACGGCACGTACTTGGTGATGAAGAACTTGCCCTTGCCGCGCACGAACTGCCCGACGTGCATGATCGGCGTGCCTTCCGGCGCCGCCTCGTTGCACGGCCACTGGATGCTGCCGAGGCGGTCCAGCTTCTCGTACGTGACGCCGGCGAAAGTCGGCGTCAGGCGGGCGATCTCGTCCATGATTTCCGACGGATGCGCGTAGTGCATCGGGTAGCCGAGCGCGTTGGCCAGCATTTGCGTCACTTCCCAGTCGGCGTAGCCGGCCAGCGGCTCCATCACCTTGCGCACGCGCGAGATGCGCCGTTCGGCATTGGTGAACGTGCCGTCTTTCTCGAGGAACGAGGCGCCGGGCAGGAACACGTGCGCGTACTTGGCCGTTTCGTTCAGGAAGATGTCCTGCACGATCAGGCACTCGAGCGCGGACAGCGCGTCGGCGACGTGCTGCGTGTTCGGGTCCGATTGCGCCAGATCCTCGCCCTGGCAGTACAGCGCCTTGAAACTGCCGTTCAGGGCCGCGTCGAACATGTTGGGAATGCGCAGTCCCGGCTCGGGCGCGAGGCGCACGCCCCAGGCCTGTTCGAACAGCGCACGGGTGCTCGCATCCGAGATGTGGCGGTAGCCCGGCAGCTCGTGCGGAAACGAGCCCATGTCGCACGAGCCTTGCACGTTGTTCTGCCCGCGCAGCGGGTTGACACCCACGCCCTCGCGGCCGATGTTGCCGGTGGCCATCGCCAGATTGGCAATGGCCATCACCGCGGTCGATCCCTGCGCGTGTTCGGTGACGCCCAGGCCGTAGTAGATCGCGGCGTTGCCGCCGGTGGCGTAAAGCCGCGCCGCCCCGCGCACCAGGTCCGCCGGCACGCCGGTCTGCGCCTGCATCGCTTCGGGCGAGTTCTCGGCGCGGGCGACGAATTCGCGCCACTGCGCGAACGATTTCTCCTCGCAGCGCGCGGCGACGAAGCCTTCGTCGACCAGCCCCTCGGTGACGATCACGTGCGCCATCGCGGTCAGCACCGCGACGTTGGTGCCCGGCCGCAGTTGCAGGTGATAGTCGGCCTTCACGTGCGCGCCATCGACCAGATCGATGCGGCGCGGATCGATCACGATCAGCCGCGCGCCCTGCTTCAGCCGCCGTTTCAGGCGCGAGGCAAACACCGGATGGCCGTCGGTCGGGTTGGCGCCGATCACCACGATCACATCGGCCTTCTCCACCGACTTGAAGGTCTGCGTGCCGGCCGATTCGCCCAGCGTCTGCTTCAGTCCGTAGCCGGTCGGCGAGTGGCAGACGCGCGCGCAGGTATCGACGTTGTTGTTGCCGAACGCGGCGCGCACCAGCTTCTGCACCAGGTAAGTTTCCTCGTTCGTGCAGCGCGAGGAAGTGATGCCGCCGACCGCATCGCGCCCGTACTTGGCTTGCACTTCGCGCAGGCGCCGCGCGGCGTAGGCGATCGCGGTCTCCCAACCCACCTCGCGCCAGGGGTCGGTGATGCGGTCGCGGATCAGCGGCCGCCGCACGCGGTCCGGATGGGTGGCGTAGCCCCACGCGAAGCGGCCCTTGACGCAGGCGTGACCCTCGTTCGCGTGTCCGTACTTGTACGGCAGCATGCGCACCACCTGCTCGCCGCGCAGTTCCACCTTGAACGCGCAACCCACACCGCAATAGGCGCAGGTGGTGACGGCGCTGCGGTCCGGCTGGCCCCGCGCGAGCACCGACTTTTCCAGCAGCGAGCCGGTGGGACAGCTCGCCACGCAGGCGCCACACGACACGCATTCGGAGGACATGAACGGCTCGTCCTCACCGGCGGCGACGCGCGAGGCAAAGCCGCGGCCGGACACCGTCAGCGCGTAGGTGCCCTGGATGTCCTCGCAGGCGCGCACGCAGCGGTAGCAGACGATGCACTTGGCCGGGTCGTACACGAAGTACGGATTCGACTCGTCCTTGGTTTCCGCGACGTGCGTGCTGCCCGGCGCGTAGCGCAC
>DATLZG010000447.1:0-3207 GCA_035574095.1 Burkholderiaceae bacterium
CGCTTCGAGATCCTCGAGCCGCACGTCGCCGGAGCCTTCGATCACGATGCCGACCGTGCCGGCGCGGCCGCGCGCCGAAAAATCGCCGCTGCCCGCGATCGACAGCGCGACCGTGTCGGCCGTCAGATCGTCGATCGACACATTGCCCGACCCGTGGATCGTGC
The DNA here is from genome assembly GCA_035574095.1 of Burkholderiaceae bacterium. Taxonomy (GTDB): domain Bacteria; phylum Pseudomonadota; class Gammaproteobacteria; order Burkholderiales; family Burkholderiaceae_F; genus JAKANT01. Next base: position 165 of record DATLZG010000447.1, read on the forward strand.
CCTCGAAGATGGCAGCCTTGATCCGGTCGGCGCGCGCGTCGCCGGAGCCGTGTATCGACACGCCATCCATCTGCTTGAACTCGACGACCGCCGTCAGCCGGTTGCGCGTGCGGAACGACGCGCCTTTGCGGACATCGACGATCAGCTGCCCGCTTTCGACGCGGGTCTCGACCAGCGGCAGGATGTTGTCGTCGCCGCGCAGCGTGATGCGCTCCGCGGCCGCGTTGCGCAACTGTACGTTGACCGGCGCCGCCAACCGGAGCTTGGTGAACCCGGTCAGCGCGCGCACTTCCTCGGCCACATGGCCCGAGCCTTCGACCCGCGCGCCGCCGCCGACGACGATGGTGGTGCCTGCCGCCGGCCACGCGTTCGCGAGCAGCGCCACGGCGATCAGCGCGCGCCGATTCCTTCCCGAATCCATCCGACCTCCGCGACTTGGAGCAGTCCGGTGCAAGTATGGCGAATCGATTGCCGGCCAGCCCGCGCCGTGCGACACACTGCAGTAGCGGCGGGGCGGACGGCGGGTTCGCGGGGCAGTCAGCGGCCGGCGCGGCCGCGCGCGACCAGGCGCCGCGCGACGCGCGTGACGGTGGCCGTCTGCGGGCCGTTGCGCGGCAGCTTCATGCGCGTGCGCGCGACGACGAAGTCGAACGCGTAGGAAACCGCGTCGCGCACCAGTTGCGCGTTCTGTTCGCGCTCGGCGGTCGTCAGGTAGAAGTTGAAGTCCACGTCGTGCCGGATGTAGCGCGGCGGCAGTTGATTCAGCGCCACGCACGCGATATCGGCCAGCAACCGCGCTTCGACGCTGCGCACGCTCGCCTGCGCCAGCACCTCTTCGAACACCGCGCGTTCGTAGTGGTTGTGGATCGACTCGAAGTCGGCACCCTTCATGCGCGCGATGTTGCCGCGCGCATCCGGCGCAGGCGCGCCAGAAAAGCGCCGTTTCGCCCGCCCGATTCCAACGCTCGCCGGCGGCACCCCGCCACGGCCTGCTCGGCCGGGACCACGGATGGCACGAATTTCGCGGATAGGTTCGCTGCATGTCCGCGGCCATTCGTGGAAATCCGTGGCAAAGGCCTGTGCGCCACCGGCGAACACAGGTCCGCACCGCCACTCAATCCGCCGTCAGCTCGCGGCGGATGCGATGCACACCGCGCCAGATCGCGAACGCCAGCACCGGAATCGAGGCGGCGGTGACCCACTCGGGTTGCAGCACGGGCCAGATGTGCTGCAGCGGCTTGACCAGATAGCCGACCAGGCCGACCGCGTAGTAGGTGATCGCGGCCACCGACAGTCCTTCGACGGTCTGTTGCAGCCGCAGCGACAGCTTGCCGCGCCGCTCCATCGCCGCCAGCAGGCGCTGGTTCTGCTCCTCGCGCGCCAGGTCGACGCGCGTGCGCAGCAGGCCTGCCGCACGCGCTACGCGCGCCGACAGTTCCTGCTGGCGGCGCGCCGTTGCGACCACCGTCGCCATCGCCGGCGCCAGACGCCGCGCGAGGAACTCCCCCACCGTCGGTACGCCGCCGCCGCGCGCTTCGCGCAGCTCGGTCACTCGGGTATTGACGATGTCCCAATACGCCTGCGCGGCCGAAAAACGAAACGCATTCGCCGCCACGCCGCGCTCGCAGTCGGCGGCCAACTGCGTCAACTGGTCGAGCAATTCCCGTTCCTCGCGCGTCGCATCGGGCAATGGCTTGCCGGCCAGTTCCGCGCTACGCGCGGTGATCGCCGCCAGCCGCGTCTCGGCAACGGTGAGCGCGGCGGCCATCTCGCGCGCGACCGGAAACGCCAGCAGCGCCATCACGCGATATATGGCCATCTCGATCAGCCGTTGCGTCACGCGCGACTGCTGACCCGCCGATAGCCCGGAGTCGAGCACTAGCCAGCGACTGCGCCCGTCGGGTGTCAGTTGAAAGTCGCTGAACACGCGCGCGGCGCCATCGGCCACGCGGCTGCCGACCAGGGTCGGACCGCTGAAGCGGCGCGCCACCGCTTCAAGCGTCTCTTCGCCCGCCGGCAGCAGCGTGACGTCGATCGCGGCGATGGTCTGCCCCGGCAGGCACGCCAACCATTCCGGCGGCAGCGCGGCGAACGCCGTCGGCAGCGCCTCGAGTTCGGCCAATCGTGCGCCCGGCAGCGGCCGCACGAAGACATAGCTGGTGAACTCGCTGTGCCGCTCCCACTTCACCCGCAGATCGGGCAGATCGATGATCAGTTGCGGGTTCTCGGGGGTGGGGAACGACACGCCATGCAGGCGCGCCAGTGCGCGCAATGGCTCCAGCGCGTCGCCGGCGTCGTCGTGCAGCAACGCGATCGCGCTCGCCACGCCCGGCACCGCCACCGGCACCGGCGGTCGCGCGTGCACCTCGTTGGCGAGGCGCCGGCGCAGCGGATGGTCGGCCGGCAGGCGGACGGTCTGGTTCATGGCAGCGACGCGCGATGCGCGCCGATGCTACTTGAGCGCCGGCTTGCTCCCAACCGGCCGCGCGGACGCGGGTCATTTGATGTCGAGCATCGCCTTCGCACGCTCGATAAGGGCGACGCATTCGGCCGGCTTGTGCTCGGCCAGCAGCTTCTTCGCCTCGGTGGCCAGCTTGCGCGCTTCGTCGGCGCGCGGCGGGTCGGTCCTCTCGACTCTCACCGCCGCCGCCTCGACTTTCTTGATCTCGTTCGCGCAGGTGTCCGGCCGCGCCGCTGCGCCCAACGACCAGGCCGCCGCGGTCACCGCGATCAACGTGACGATCGAACGTTTCATCTTTCACCTCCTGTGCTTCGGTGGCGCTGCGCCCATCGCAGCACGGTCACCGTAGACGCAAAAGCACAGCGGCGAAATCCAGCGTGTTCGCTAATCGCGATCGCCGAAGCGCGCGCGATGCGAAACGCGCGCGGAACGCGCGCACCGCACGCACGGTCGAAGGCCCCGCGTACGTTAGCGAGATCGCGTCACGCGCGATCGCGGGATCAGCAAAGCGCGTCCGCGCCTATGAAGCGCACGCCCGCGGCGGTCAGCTTCGCGCGCGCTTGCGCGGCCGAACCGCCGGTG
>DATLZG010000448.1:0-13341 GCA_035574095.1 Burkholderiaceae bacterium
GCCTTGACTGCCGGTAAGTCGGCCGCAGCCGCCAGTCTTTTCCCTGCATCGGCTTCGGCCTCGACGCGCTAAACCGCTGCGCGATGCTCGGACAACTCCTTTCCCGCTGGCGCGGCGGGCGGTGCGACGAACCGCCTCCTCCCACCGCGGAACGAACGCCGCGTGCCGCTGCCCGCCCCGCGGCCGCGGCGACGGCCGTGCCGAACTCGTGGCTCGTCGCGCGCCGGCCGTTGATCGACCGCTGCGGCGGCATCGCCGGCTGGGATTTGCAGCTGTCCGCGCGTGCCCTCGACAGGTTGAGCCGGCGGGATACGCCGCGCGTTTTGCGCGAGGCGTACTGGTTCGCGCTCGCACAGGCGGCGCGCGACACGGCCGCAGCGTCGCGCCGGGTGCTGCTCAGCGCGCCCAGCGATGCGCTCGGCGACCGGACGTTTCTGGATCAGCTGCCGCCAGCCACGATCGCACGCGCCGACGCGACGCAGGCCGCTGCAACGCCCGACCTCCCGACGCTGGCAGCGGCACTGCGCGAACGCGGATTGTTGCTGGCTGCCCCGGCCGACGTCTTTCCCGAGACCGACTACGACCTCGTCGCCCCACGAGCCGTGCGTTCGCGCGGTCCGCTACCGCCCGCCATCGCCGTGGATCTGCGCAACTACGAAGAGGTGACCGCCGCGGTGCGCGATGGCGTGGCGTTCTGCTGCGGCAACTTCGTTCTCGCCGCGCGCCGGCCCCCAGCGGGGCAGGTGTCGCCGCTCGCCGCCAACGCCGCAAAGATCCTTGCGGCGGTGATCGCCGAGCGGCCCCTCGCCGAAGTCGCCGATCTGTTCAAGGCCGACACCGGGCTGGCGCACCGCCTGCTGCGCGCGACGCGCTCGGCGGCGCTCGCCCTTAACCGGCCGCTGGGTTCGCTGCTGGAAGCGGTGATGATGCTCGGCACGCGCGAACTCTACCGCTGGCTATCGGTGCTGCTGATGACCGCCGACTCCCGTTCGCCGCTGGCCACGGCCCTGCACGAGACCGCGCTCGCGCGCGGTCGGCTGCTCGAACTGCTCGCGGGCGCCAGCCCGCGGCGCGATCCGCCCGAGCACCTGTTCGTCACCGGCACGTTCTCGCTGCTCGACTTGCTGCTGAACGTCCCGCTCGAAGTCGCACTGGCGATGACGCCGCTGCCGACCGCAGCGGTCGAAGCACTGATCGGTGAAAGGGGGCCGTGGCGGCCCTACCTCGAAGTCGCGCTGGCGTTGGAAAGTGACTTGCCCGACAGACTCGAAGCCGCCTGCACTACGCTGCGCGTCGACGTGGACACCGCGGTATCGCTCGCGGCGCAGGCGCGAAGCTGGGCGGCGCAAACCGCCGCCCAGTGGCGGCAGGAGGCGCCCGCCGCGTAGGCGTTCACGCAGGCTGCGCGGCGCCCTCGATTCCCCCGGCGGGCTTGCCGCCCGACGACGATGTCCCGGAGGTGGTCGGCTTCGGCGGCCGCGGCGGCCGGCCGGCCATGATGTCGTCGATCTGCTCGGCGTCGATCGTCTCCAGCTCGAGCAGCGCCTTGGCCATCGCCTCGACCTTGTCGCGGTTTTCCTCGATCAGCTTGCGCGCCAGCGCGTACTGCTGGTCGATGATGCGGCGGATCTCGGCGTCGACCTTGCGCATCGTCTCTTCCGACATGTTGGTCGTCTTGGTGATCGAGCGGCCGAGGAACACCTCGCCCTCGTTTTCCGCGTACACCATCGGCCCCAGCACGTCGCTCATGCCGTAACGCGTGACCATGTCGCGCGCCATCTGCGTGGCGCGCTCGAAGTCGTTCGAAGCGCCGGTCGTCATCTGGTTCATGAACACTTCCTCGGCGATGCGACCGCCGAACAGCACCGCGATCCGGTTCAGCAGATATTCGCGGTCGTACGCGTAGCGGTCCTGCTCCGGAAGCTGCATCGTCACGCCCAGCGCGCGCCCGCGCGGAATGATCGTCACCTTGTGCACCGGGTCGGTCTTGGGCAGCAGCTTGGCGACCACGGCGTGGCCCGATTCGTGATAGGCGGTGTTGCGCCGTTCCTCTTCGGACATGACCATCGACTTGCGCTCGGCGCCCATCATGATCTTGTCCTTGGCGCGCTCGAAGTCTTCCATCTCGACCACGCGCGCGTTGCGCCGCGCGGCGAACAGCGCCGCTTCGTTGACCAGGTTGGCGAGGTCGGCCCCCGAGAATCCCGGCGTGCCGCGCGCGATCACGTCCGCCTTTACGTCGGGACCGATCGGCACTTTGCGCATGTGCACGTTCAGGATCTGCTCGCGGCCGCGGATGTCGGGCAGCGGCACCACGACCTGGCGGTCGAAGCGGCCCGGGCGCAGCAGCGCGGGGTCCAGAACGTCGGGACGGTTGGTGGCGGCGATCACGATCACGCCCATGCCGGTCTCGAAGCCGTCCATTTCGACCAGCAACTGGTTCAGCGTCTGCTCGCGCTCGTCGTTGCCGCCGCCCAGGCCCGCGCCGCGCTGGCGGCCCACCGCGTCGATCTCGTCGATGAAGATGATGCAGGGAGCGTGCTTCTTCGCCTGCTCGAACATGTCGCGCACACGCGCCGCGCCGACACCGACGAACATCTCGACGAAGTCCGAGCCGGAAATCGAGAAGAACGGCACCTTCGCTTCGCCGGCGATCGCTTTCGCCAGCAGCGTCTTGCCGGTGCCGGGGCTGCCGACCATCAGCACGCCGCGCGGGATGCGGCCGCCGAGCTTCTGGAACTTGGACGGGTCGCGCAGGAAGTCGACGAGCTCTTGCACCTCTTCTTTCGCCTCGTCGCAGCCGGCGACGTCGGCGAAGGTGACGTTGTTGTTGCTCTCGTCGAGCATACGCGCGCGGCTCTTGCCGAAAGAGAACGCGCCGCCGCGGCCGCCGCCCTGCATCTGGCGCATGAAAAAGATCCACACGCCGATCAGCAGCAGCATCGGGAACCAGGATACGAAGATCGACGTGAGCAGCGACTGCTCCTCGCGCGGCTTGACGTCCACCTTCACGCCGGCGCCGATCAGATCGCCCATCAGCCCGCGGTCAAGGACGGTCGCCACCGTGCGGATGCGGCGGTCGTCCTGCGTGATCGCCACCACCTCGGGCGTCACACCCGACTCAGTGATCGTGACCGCCTTCACACGTCCCGACTTCACCTCGGCGAGAAAGTCGGAATACGGCAGGTAGGTGTCGCCGGGGCGCTGGCGGCCTTCGAACTGCTTGAAAACCGTGAAAAGGACGAGCGCGATCACCATCCAGATGGCGGCTTTCGCGAACATGCTGTTGTTCAAGTGCGGCTCCTATGCGTGGCGCCCGACGATGGTTTCGATTCTAGGCCGAATCGATCGTGCCGGCCGGGGAAACAACCCTCTAACTGGGTCGGATTGGCGGGCTTTCAAGCGCGTGCGGTCGAGGTTTCAGACCGCGCGCCAGCAGGTAGGTTTCAGCCGATTCGGCGCGCGAGGCCGCCGGCTTGCGCGCGACCACTTTGACGAAGTGGCGTTTCAGCGTTTCCACCAACTGGCTGTAGCCGCTGCCCTGGAAGGCCTTCAGCAGCAGGCAGCCGTCGCGCTTCAGATGGGCCAGCGCGAACTCGATCGCCAGTTCGGCCAGATGGGCGCTGCGCGCTGCGTCCGCGGCCGCGATTCCCGACAAGTTCGGGGCCATGTCCGACAGCACGACATCGACCTTGGCGCCGCCCAGCGCCGCCGCCAGCCTTGCCGCCACCTCCGGCTCCCGAAAGTCCCCGACGATGCATTCGACGCCGGGCAGCGGCTCGATCGGCAGCAGGTCGAGGGCGACGATGCGGCCGCGCACGTGGCCGTCCGCCGTCCGCAACCGCTCAAGCACCACCTGTGTCCAGCTGCCGGGCGCCGCGCCCAGCTCGACGACGATCGCGCCGGGCCTCAGCAGCCGGTCGCGGTCGTCTATCTCGGCTAGCTTGAACGCCGCGCGCGAGCGATAACCTCTCTTGGTCGCTTCTTTGACGAAGGGATCGGTGACGTGGCGCCGGATCCAGGCCGGCTTGGCGCGGTGTTTGGCGGGCGGCATATCGGTTAGCCTAACGGTATGACGGAACTCGCACTCGATCGCGACGCGCGTCTCGCGCTGAAAGCCCGCGCGCATGCGCTGAATCCGGTGGTGTTGCTCGGCGCGGCCGGGCTCACCGACGCGGTGCTGAAGGAGATCGACCGCGCGCTCGCGGCGCACGAACTGATCAAGGTGCGCGTGCCGGGCGACGACCGGGACCAGCGCGAAGCGATCTTCGCCCGCGTCGCCGACGCGCTCGGTGCGGCACGTGTGCAGATGATCGGCAAGCTGCTGGTGCTGTATCGGCCGCGTCCGCCGCAGGACGGCAGCACCCGGCCGACCGGGGGCGGCAATCCTCGTCCGCAGGCGAGGAAGGCCGGAACTCGGCGATCGGGAGTCCGGAGTTCTCGTTCGCGGCCGGCCGGCAAACCTTCATCGTTCGGTCGGCGCCGCCCGCAGTGAGGCGCCGGGTCGGCGCGCGCGACTCCCGGCTCCCTACACGTAGCGCACGTTGACGATTTCGTACTCGCGCAGCCCGCCCGGCGCCACGACCTCGACGACATCGCCTTCCATCTTGCCGATCAGCGCGCGCGCGATCGGGCTGGACACTGAAATCATCCCCGCCTTGATGTCGGCTTCGTCGTCGCCGACGATCTGATACTTCACTCTTTCAGCGGCCGTCAGGTCTTCCAGCTCCACGGTGGCGCCGAACACGATGCGGCCGCCGGCATCCACGCTCGCCGGATCGATGATCTGCAGGCTGGAGAGTTTTCCCTCCAGCTCCTGGATGCGCCCTTCGATGAACCCCTGGCGTTCGCGCGCGGCTTCGTACTCGGCGTTCTCCGACAGGTCGCCCTTTTCCCGCGCCTCTTTGATGGCCTGGATGATGGCCGGGCGATCGATGGACTTCAGACGCTGCAGCTCGGCGCGCAGACGCTCGGCGCCGCGCACGGTGATCGGAATCGGCATCGGTTTCTCGAATTCACAAATGCAACGCCCCGGAGACTCCGGGGCGCGCGGGCGCGACTGTAGCGAGCGCGCGGCGCGGAATCAACCCGTGCCTACGCCAGTGCGCGATGCAGGGACTGCAGGTCGTAGACCTCGAGGCGGTCCAGGTGCTTCATGCCTTCGACCGCGGCGCGGCCGCCGGCGATCGTCGTGTAGTAGGTCACGCGCTGCGCCAAAGCGGTCGTGCGGATCGAGCGCGAGTCCGCGATCTGCGCGCGGTTCTCGGCTACCGTCGTGATCACCAGGTCGATCTCGCCGTTTTTCAGCAGGTCGACCACGTGCGGCCGGCCCTCCTTCACCTTGTTGACCGGCCGCACCGGGATGCCGGCGGCGGCGATCGCCGCCGCGGTGCCGCGCGTGGCGACGAGTCGGTAACCCATCTCGTACAGCATGCGCGCCACCTCGACCGTGCGCGGCTTGTCGCTGTCTTTCACGCTCAGGAACACCGTGCCGGACGGCGGCAGCGTATTGCCGGCCGCCAGTTGCGACTTGAACAGCGCCTCGCCGAAGGTCCTGCCCACGCCCATCACTTCGCCGGTGGAACGCATCTCCGGGCCCAGCAGGGTGTCCACGCCGGGGAACTTGGCGAACGGGAACACCGCTTCCTTGACCGAAAAGTACGGCGGCACGACCTCGACCCGAACGCCCTGCTGCGCCAGCGTGCGCCCGAGCATGCAACGGGCAGCGATCTTGGCCAGCGGCACGCCGGTCGCCTTCGATACGAACGGCACGGTGCGCGAGGCACGCGGGTTGACCTCGAGCACGTACACGGCGCCGTCCTGCACCGCGAACTGCACGTTCATCAGCCCGCAGACGTTCAACGCCTCGGCCATCCGCACCGTTTGCCGTTTCAGTTCGTCGACGACGGCCGGCGCCAGCGAATACGGCGGCAGCGAGCAGGCCGAATCGCCCGAGTGCACCCCCGCCTGTTCGATGTGCTCCATCACGCCGCCGATGCGCACTTCGCGGCCGTCGGCCACGCAGTCGACGTCGACCTCGATCGCGTCGTCCAGAAAGCGGTCGAGCAGCACCGGCGCATCGTTGCTGACCTGCACCGCCTCGCGCATATAGCGCTCCAGATCGCGGCTGTCCTGCACGATCTCCATCGCGCGGCCGCCCAGCACGTAGCTCGGCCGCACCACCAGCGGGTAACCGATCTCCTCGGCCAGCGCCAGCGCCTCCGCTTCGGTGCGCGCGGTGCGGTTCGGCGGCTGCTTCAGCCCCAGCCGCATCAGCAGCTGCTGGAAGCGCTCGCGGTCCTCGGCGATGTCGATCGAATCGGGCGAGGTGCCGACGATCGGCACGCCGGCCGCCTCCAGATCGCGCGCCAGTTTCAAAGGCGTCTGGCCGCCGAACTGCACGATCACGCCCGCCGGTTTTTCCTTGTCGACGATCTCCAGCACGTCTTCCAGCGTCAGCGGTTCGAAGTACAGGCGGTCGGAGGTGTCGTAATCGGTGGAGACGGTTTCCGGGTTGCAGTTGACCATGATGGTCTCGTAACCGTCCTCGCGCAGGGCGAGCGCCGCGTGCACGCAGCAGTAGTCGAACTCGATGCCCTGCCCGATGCGGTTCGGCCCGCCGCCCAGCACCATCACCTTCTTGCGGTCGCTCGGATCGGCCTCGCACTCCTCTTCGTAAGTCGAGTACAGGTACGCGGTCGTGGTGGCGAACTCGGCGGCGCAGGTATCGACGCGCTTGTAGACGGGGCGCACGCCGTGGCGCAGCCGTGCGGCGCGCACCGCGGCGGCATCGGTCGCCAACAGCTTGGCCAGCCGGCGATCGGAAAAGCCCTTGCGCTTCAAGTAACGCAACTCGGCCGCCGCCAGCGACGCGAGGGCGCGCCCGCGCAGTTGCCGCTCGATCTGCACCAGTTCCTCGATCTGGGCCAGGAACCACGGGTCGATGCCGGTCTCCTCGTGCACCTGCGGCACCGTCATGCCGATGCGGAACGCGTCGGCGACGAACCAGATCCGATGCGGCCCCGGCTCGCCGATCTCGCGCACGATCTCGTCGGCGTCGGTGCTGCGCTCGTCCAGCCCGTCCACACCCACTTCCAGCCCGCGCAGCGCCTTCTGGAACGACTCCTGAAACGTGCGCCCGATCGCCATCACCTCGCCGACCGACTTCATCTGCGTGGTCAGGCGCGGGTCGGCCTCGCGAAATTTCTCGAACGCGAAGCGCGGCACCTTGGTGACCACATAGTCGATGGTCGGTTCGAACGAGGCCGGCGTCGCGCCGCCGGTGATTTCGTTCGCCAACTCGTCCAGCGTATAGCCGACCGCGAGCTTGGCGGCGACCTTGGCGATCGGAAAGCCGGTCGCTTTCGACGCCAGCGCGGAGGAGCGCGACACGCGCGGGTTCATTTCGATCACCACCATGCGGCCGTCGCGCGGGTTGATCGCGAACTGCACGTTGGAGCCGCCGGTGTCGACGCCGATCTCGCGCAGGATCGCGATGCTGGCGTCGCGCATCAACTGATATTCCTTGTCGGTCAGCGTCTGCGCCGGCGCCACCGTGATCGAATCCCCGGTGTGGATGCCCATCGGGTCGAGGTTTTCGATCGAACAGACGATGATGCAGTTGTCGGCGCGATCGCGCACGACCTCCATCTCGAACTCTTTCCAGCCGAGCAGCGATTCTTCGATCAGCAGCTCGCGCGTCGGCGACAGATCCAGTCCGCGCGTGCAGATGGCGGCGAACTCTTCCGTGTTCCACGCCACGCCGCCGCCGCTGCCGCCGAGCGTAAAGCTGGGGCGGATCACCACCGGAAAACCCAGCTCGGCCTGCACCGCCTGCGCTTCGGCCAGCGAATGCGCGATGGCCGAGCGCGCGGAGGCCAGCCCGATGCGGGTCATCGCCTCCTTGAACTTCTGCCGGTCCTCCGCCTTTTCGATCGCCTGCGGCCGCGCGCCGATCAGTTCGACGCCGTACTTGGCGAGCACGCCGTGACGGTGCAGATCCATCGCGCAATTGAGCGCCGTCTGTCCGCCCATCGTCGGCAAGATGGCGTGCGGCCTTTCCTTGGCGATCACGCGCTCCAGCACCTGCCAGGTGATCGGCTCGATGTAGGTGACATCGGCCATCTCCGGGTCGGTCATGATGGTCGCCGGGTTGCTGTTGACCAGGATGACCTTGTATCCCTCCTGCTTCAGCGCCTTGCACGCCTGCGCGCCGGAATAGTCGAACTCGCAGGCCTGGCCGATCACGATCGGACCCGCGCCGATGATCAGGATGCTCTCGATATCGGTGCGCTTCGGCATCTAGCGTCTTTCGTCGATCAGCCGCACGAAGCGGTCGAACAGATAGGAAACGTCGTGCGGCCCGGGGCTGGCCTCGGGGTGACCCTGGAAGCAGAACGCCGGCCGGTCGGTGCGGCGGAAGCCCTGCAGCGTGCGGTCGAACAGCGAGATGTGCGTCACCGCGCAATTGGCCGGCAGCGATTGTGGATCGACCGCGAAGCCGTGGTTCTGCGAGGTGATGACGACGCGGCCGCTTTCCAGATCCTTCACCGGGTGATTGGCGCCGTGATGGCCGAACTTCATCTTCAGCGTCCGCCCGCCCGAGGCCAGCCCGAGGATCTGGTGGCCGAGGCAGATGCCGAACACCGGATAGCCGCGGTCGACGAGCTCGCGGGTGGCTTCGATCGCGTAGTCGCACGGCTCCGGATCGCCCGGGCCGTTGGACAGAAACACCCCATCCGGCTTCATGCGGATCACCTCCGCCGCCGGCGTCCGGGCCGGCACGACGGTGATGCGGCAGCCGCGTTCGGCGAGCAGCCGCAGGATGTTGCGCTTCACGCCGAAGTCGTACGCGACCACGTGGCGTTGCGGTTGGGCGAGGCGGCCGTAGCCGGCGCCGAGACGCCACGGCGTTTCCGTCCATTCGTACGGCCGGTCGCAGGAAACGGCCTGCGCCAGATCGAGCCCCGCCATGCCGGGAAACGAGCGCGCCAGCGCGACCGCCGCCGCGGCATCGTCGCCGACGACGATCGCGCCCGCCTGCGCGCCGCGGTCGCGCAGGATGCGGGTCAGCCTGCGCGTATCGACGTCGGCGATCGCGACCACTTTTTCGCGCGCCAGATACTGGGCGAGCGCCTCGGCGGCGCGGAAATTCGAATGCATGCGCGGCAGGTCGCGCACGATCAGGCCGGCGGCGAACACGCGCGCGCTTTCCACATCCTCGGCGTTGGCGCCGGTGTTGCCGATGTGCGGATAGGTGAGCGTGACGAGCTGGCGCGCGTAGCTGGGATCGGTCAGGATCTCCTGGTAACCGGTGATCGCGGTGTTGAAGACCACTTCGCCGAGCGTCTGGCCGGGCGCGCCGATCGAACGGCCGCGAAACACCGTCCCGTCCGCAAGCGCAAGGACGGCATTCGTCGCAACGGGGAGCAAGCAGGACTCGAGGGCAAGGGTGACGCGCCGGAGAGGCGCACCTGCCGCAATGCAGGCGGCGAATTATATCGGCGGCGGCGCCCCGAGCGCCTCGCCCGCGCAAACGTCCGTCCTAGCCGACGCGCGGCAACTTCGGCCGCGGCGTCGCTGGCTACACTTGCCGCATGCCGACGCTGCTCGACGGACTGAAACGCCACACCGTGATCGTCGCCGACACTGGCGACATCGACGCGATCGAGCGCTTGCAGCCACGCGATGCGACCACCAACCCGTCGCTGATCCTGAAAGCGGCCGAACTGCCGCGCTACCAGCCGCTGATCCGCGCCGCCGTCGCCGGCGCGACCGCGCCGCAGGACAGGCTGGATCGCGTGCTGGTCGCGTTCGGCGTCGAGATCGTCAAGCGCATCGCCGGGCGCGTGTCGACCGAAGTCGATGCGCGGCTGTCGTTCGATACGCGGGCGACGATCGAACGCGCGCGGCGCCTGATCGCGTTGTACGAGGCGCAAGGGGTGGCGCGCGAGCGGGTGCTGATCAAGATCGCCTCCACCTGGGAGGGGTTGCGCGCCGCCGAGGTGCTGGAGCGCGAAGGCATCCACTGCAACATGACGCTGCTGTTCTGCACCGCGCAGGCACTCGCCGCCGCCGCGGCCGGCGCGACGCTGATCTCGCCGTTCGTCGGCCGCATCTACGACTGGTACAAGCGCGCCGCCGGCGCGTCGTGGGACGAAGCCGCGCACGCCGGCGCCAACGATCCGGGCGTGCGCTCGGTGCGCGAGATCTACGCGCGCCTGAAAGGCGCCGGCTACCGCACGCAGATCATGGGCGCGAGCTTTCGCAACGTCGGCCAGATCCTGGCACTGGCGGGCTGCGACCTGCTGACGATCAGCCCCGAGTTGTTGCAGCAATTGGCCGCCACCGAAGGAGAGGTGCCCCGCGCGCTCGAAGGCGCGCCGGCGGCGCCGGCCGCACGTCTGTCCGAAGCAGAGTTTCGCTGGCAGTTGAACGAGAACGCGATGGCGACCGAAAAGCTCGCCGAGGGCATCCGCGTCTTCGCCGCCGATACGGTCAAGCTCGAAACACGTCTGAGCTGACGCATGCTGGTCCTGCCGTACCAGACCCGCTTCACGCCTGGTTCGCTGCCGGCGGTGACGTTCGTTCTGATCCTGCTGAACGCAATCGCCTTCTTTGTCCTGCAGCGCGGCGACGACGCGATCTACCAGCAGGCGTTCCGCCAGTACGCCGCGTCCGACCTGCCGCAGATCGAGCTGCCGCGCTACGAGCAGTGGCTGATCGACCGCGCCGACCGCCGCGCGCGCGAGCGGCTGGCGACGCTGCGTTCGCTCGTCGCCAAGCAAGGACCGGTCGCGGGGCTGTCGTTGATGCAAGCCGACGCCGAGTTCATGGACGCACTGCGCGCACGGCGCGTGATCACGGCCAACGATCCGCAGTTCGGGCTGTGGTCGCTGCAGCGGCGCGAGTTCGACGCCTTGCTGGAGCGCGCCGCGGCCGAGCGCTTTGCGCTGAAGCCCTACTGGCACGAGCCATGGCGGCTGGTCACGTATCAATTCCTGCACGGCGACTTCGGCCACCTGCTCGGCAACCTGATCGTGCTGCTGCTGGCGGGGCCGTTCGCGGAGGCGGCGCTCGGCCGTCTGCGCTTCCTGTTCGGCTACCTGGCGGGCGGCGCGGCTGCGGGCGCGTTGCACCTGGCGCTTTCGCCCGGCGCGCTGGTCGGCGCCTCGGGGTCGATCTCGGCGGCGATGGCGATGGTGGCGGTCCTGTACGGAACGCGCCGGGTGCCCGTTTTCTACTGGGTCGTGTTCTATTTCGACACCGCGCGCGTGCCCGCACTCGCGCTGCTGCCGGTGTGGATCGGCAACGAGCTGTATCAGTGGGCGGCCGACCCCGACTCGCACATCGCCTACACCGCGCACATCGGCGGCTTCGTTGCCGGCGCCGCGATCGCGTGGCTGCTGAAGCCGAAGGACGCACAGCGGATCGACTCCGTGCTGGAGGCCGAGTTCGGCGACGAACGCCGGCGTCGCCAGCAGTCCGAGCTGTTGCGCCAGGCGCACGATGCCGCCGCGCGGCTCGACACCAGACGCGCGACCAGGCTGTATCGCGAGCTGTGCGAGCTGCACCCGGACCGCGTCGACTACATGACCGCGTGCTTCAACATGGCTTTGCTCGCTGCCGACGCGGAGGAACTGAAGGACGCGGCGCTGCGCGTGCTGTGGTCGCGCGTCAAGAGCCATCCGGAAGAGTTCCGCAAGGCGTTCCTGTCGATGACGCAGCCGAAGGTGCTGCAGGTGCTGCCGGTGGACGAACAACTGCGGCTGGCGCGGCGGCTGGTCAAGCACCGGGAGGACGCGGCCGCGCTGCGGGTGCTGGACGGACTGCTCGGCGACGACAACCTGCGCACGCTGTATGCGCGCCAGATCGCCGACTGCCTGCTCGGTCTGTTCACGACTTACAACCGCTTCGGCCTGAAAGGGCCGGCGGACAACGTCAAGGCGCGCCTGAGCCGCTATTTCCCGAGCCCCGATCGGATCGGCGGCTTGCCGCCGAACCGCGAGATGCCGCTGTCGATCCGCGGCGCATCGACGCGTCCGAACACGCTGAACATCGATCTGAGCCGGTGATCGTCGCCCGCCGGTCCGCGCTCGTAGCGCGCGAACCGCTCCGCCTCAGCGAACCGTCCCCAGCCGCTGCAACCGTTCGGCCAGCCGTTTCGCCTCCGCCGCCGCCGGGTGCTGCGGATAGCGATCGATCAGGTGCTGCAGCATGCTGCGCGTCTGCTCGGGCGGCGCGCCGCCCTCCAGCATCAGTTGCGCACCGACCAGATAGACGTTGGGAATCTCCGGGTGCATGCGGTGCCGCCGGTCGAAGCCGCGGATCAACTGCGCGGCGAGTTTCGGTTTGCCGGCGGCGATGGCGGCGCGCGCCAGCGGCGCGATCAGTTCCAGCTTGCGCGGCTCGTAGTCGGCCTTGCGCGCGAATGCCGCTTCGACCAGCGGCAGCGCTTGGCGCGCGTTGTCGGTCGACACCAGCAACTCGAGGTAGCGCTCGGCGTGGTCTTCGATGCGCGGGGCGGAGCCCTCGATCAGCAGCAGCTTGTGCAGCCGGCCGTGCAGAGACAGATCGTGCGGCCGCTCGCGCAGATCTTCGTTGATCATGTCGATCGCCTCGCGTATCTCGCCGGCGGCGACCATCTGGCCGATCAAGGCGTCGCGCACGCGCCGCTTGTGCGCGGCCGAGCTGACGCGGCCGATCGTCGGCGCCTCGCCCGGCCCGACGACCGCGATGCCGAGCCGATCGGCGTACTGGTACATCGCGTAGCCGATCAAGGCGCACATCAGGACGAAGAAATAGTTGCCGATGAAACCGAGCGTGAACAGGGCCAGCCCGAACGTCGCCCCGAGCGCGCCGGCCATCGCTTGCGGGGCGGCGCCGGCGGCCAGTCGCTCGCCATGCGCCTGCAGCCGCCCTTCGAGCAGACGCGGCAGCACCAGATCGGCCGCCTGCTGCGAGCCGAGCAGCAACAGCAACAGGAACAGGCACAACGCGAGGTACGGCGCGCCGATCTTGCGCGCCAGTTCGAACGACCGCACCGGGTTGATCGCATCGAAGAAGCTGTCGGTCATCGTCAGCACCATCACGCTGGCCGGCAGCAGGAGCGCGAAGGCGAGGAACAGCACGAGCAACAGCAGCGGGCTCGTGAAGACGGCGCCGACGATGCCGATCGCGATCGGCACCACCACCATCACCAGGAACATCTTGTACGGTCGGTACGACGCCGCCGGCTCGGCCAACGGCGGATACTGGTCCGGATGCAGATAGCCGGCCGCCGTGCGCTCGATCACCAAGAAGCCATAGCGTGCGATGAACACCCACGCGATGACGGTGACC
>DATLZG010000449.1:0-3967 GCA_035574095.1 Burkholderiaceae bacterium
CAATGCGGCGGCAGCGACGCGTTCAGCGGCGTCACCGCCAATCCGGCGGTCGGCTTCTGCACCGATCTGCTGGTGCGCGCCGGCGCCGCCGTGCTGTTTTCCGAAGTGACCGAGGTGCGCGACGGCATCGATCTGCTGACCGCGCGCGCGGCCACGCCGGAGGTGGCGCGCGAGCTGATCCGCCAGATGGCCTGGTACGACGCCTATCTGGCGCGCGGCGGGGTCGATCGCAGCGCCAACACCACGCCGGGCAACAAGAAGGGCGGGCTGTCGAACATCGTCGAAAAGGCGATGGGTTCGATCGTCAAGAGCGGCACCGCGCCGATCGCCGGCGTGCTGGCGCCCGGCGAGCGCCTGGACGGCAGACGCGGGCTGATCTTCGCCGCCACGCCGGCGAGCGACTTCGTCTGCGGCACGCTGCAGTTGGCCGCCGGCATGAATCTGCACGTATTCACCACCGGCCGCGGCACGCCGTACGGCTTGGCCGCCTGCCCGGTGGTGAAAGTCGCCACGCGCAGCGAGCTGGCGCGCCGCTGGCACGATTTGATGGATCTCGACGCCGGGCGCATCGCCGCGGGCAAGGCGACGATCGAGGAGGTCGGCTGGGAGCTGTTTCGCCTGCTGCTCGCTGTCGCCAGCGGACGCACGAAGACTTGGGCCGAGCGCTGGCGGCTGCACAATGCGCTGGCGCTGTTCAATCCGGCGCCGGTCACCTGAGCGCGCTGCCGGTCGCCGCTTGAACGCTGGCGCTAACGGCAGTTAAATGCGGCTCTCGCCCGCTGCGCCGGATGGCGCGCAAAGGAGTGAACGATGAGCGACAGCGAATCGGCACTTGATTCCAACGCCAGATTCATCGCCTGGCGCCCGGCGGTGCTGGCCGGCCTGATCGGCGGCCTCGCGTACCTGGCGATGCAATTCCTGTGGTCCTCGCTTGCGACCGGTGCCGGATCGTGGACCTGGTTTCGCTTCACCGGCGCGATCGTGCTCGGCCGCGGCGTGCTGACGCAGGAGACGTTCGACCTCACCGTATTCGTCGTCACGCTGCTGGTGCACTTCGGCCTGTCGATCGCCTATGCGATCGTGCTCGGCCTGCTGGTCGCGCGCGGCGGCACCGGGCTGGCGGTGCTGATCGGCGCGCTGTTCGGCGCCGCGGTGTACGCGGTGAACTACTACGCGTTCACCGCCGTCTTTCCGTGGTTCGTCGAGCTGCGCCACAACGTCACGCTGGTGAACAACGTCGTGTTCGGCGTGGCTACCGCGGCCGCGTATCGGCGCCTCGGTCGCACCTCGTCCCGCACGCGCGGGTGATCCGTGGCCAACCCTTTGCCCGGCGTGGCGCTGGACAAGGAAAGAACCACCGATCGACGGACGTCACGGATAGGCAGCGCGATATCCGTGACCATCCGCGTGAATCCGTGAGTAAAGACGCGGAATCCGCGGTCAACCCGGGCGCAGCGCCAGGGCCAGCGCGCGGGCGAGGTCGCGCGAGACCAGCGGTTTGGCCAGCACGTCGACCACACCCGCTTCGCGCGCGCGCGCGGCAAGCGCCGGCGTCACGTAGCCGCTCATCAGCACGATCGGCACCGCCGGCGACAGTTTGCGGATCTCGCTCGCCAGCTCGGATCCGGTGAGGCCGGGCATCGCTTCGTCGGACAGCACGGCGTCGAAACGCCGCGGCTCGGCGCGAAACGCCGCCAGCGCCGCGGCGCTGGAGGAAAAGCCGATCGGCTCGTAGCCGAGTTCGGCCAGCATCTCTTCGCTCAACCGCACCAGCGGCTCCTCGTCGTCGACGATCAGGATCGTCTCGCCGCCGCCGTTCGCCACCGCCTCTTCGACCGCGCCGGGCGCCTGCGCGCGCGACTGCCATGGCAGGTACACGGTGAACGTCGAGCCCTCGCCGAGGCGCGTCTCGACGTCGATGCCGCCGCCCAGATCGGTGACGATGCCGTGCACCAGCGACAGCCCGAGTCCGGTGCCGACACCGACTTCCTTGGTGGTGAAGAACGGATCGAAGATGCGTTCCAGCACGTGCGCGGCGATGCCGGTTCCGGTGTCGCGCACCGACAGGCGGATGTAGTTGCCGGCGGCCAGCGCCCCGGTCATGCAGCGCGGCGTGGCCAGCTCCAGCGTGTCCAGCGTCACCGACAACGCACCTTTCGTTTTCATCGCCTGCACCGCGTTGGCGCACAGGTTCATCACCACCTGGTGCACCTGCGTCGGGTCGCCGAGGACGGCGGCGTCGCCGCACGCCAGCTCGCGCCGCAGCTCGATGCCGGGCGGCAACGACGCGGCCAGCAGGTCGAGCGCCTCGCTCACCACCGACTGCACGTGCACCGGCACGCGTTCGCCCATGCCGCTGCGCGAGAACGCCAGAATGCGCTCGACCAGCGACTTGGCGCGCAGCGCGGCCGCCATGGCGGCGTCCAGGTGGCGGCGCAGACTGCTTCCTGCGGGCGCGTCTTTCTGCGCCATCTCGCCGTAGCCGAGGATCGCGGCCAGGATGTTGTTGAAGTCGTGCGCGATGCCGCCGGCCAGCGTGCCCATCGCTTCCAGCTTCGACGACTGGCGCAGTTGCGCTTCGAGCCGGTCCCGCTCCGCCTCCGCGTTCTTGCGGCCGGTGATGTCTTCGATCGAGCCCGCCATCCGGTACGGTTTGCCGCCGGCGTCGCGCAGCGCGACGCCGCGGTCGTGATACCAGCGCCAGGCACCCGACGCGTGCAGCATGCGGTACTCGACCTCGAAATTGGAAGTCTTGCCGCGCAGATAGTCGGACAGCGCGCGCCGGACCTTCTCCTTGTCTTCCGGGTGGTAGGTCCAGCGGCCGATCCATTCGCGCCGCAGCCGCAGCGGCTCGCCCGGCGCCTGTCCGAACAGCTCCTGCGCGCGCGCCGACAGAAACACGGTATCGGTCGCCAGATCCCAGTCCCATACGCCCTGGTTGACGCCGGCGATCGCGAGCTGATAACGCTCCTCGGAGGCGCGCAGCGCTTCCTCGCTCGCGCGCAGCGCCTCTTCGGCGCGCTTGCGCTGCGAGATCTCCACCGTGGCGCCGCCGACGCGGCGCGGGGTGCCGTCCTCGTCGCGGAAACACTGCGCGCGCGTCTGCATCCAGCGCACCGCGCCGTCGGTGCCGAGCACGCGGTACTCGATGTCGATGCGCGGCGTGCGTCCGGCCAGATGCTGTTCGACGGCCTGCGCGAAGCGCGCCCGATCTTCGGGGTGGACCGGCACGCGCTGGAAGAAATCGCGCCGCGTGGCGAGCGGCGTGTCGGAGGGGATGCCGAGCACTTCGTAGATCATCGGCGAGGCGAACACTTCGTCGGTCGCGAGGTCCCACACCCAGTGCGCTTCGTTCGATCCGGTCATCGCGATCGCGTAGCGCTCCTCGGACTGGCGCAGCGCCTCTTCGGCGCGCTTGCGCGCGTCGATGTCGCTGACCGAGCCCGCCATGCGCTGCGGTATGCCGTTGGCGTCGCGTACCGCCAGCCCGCGCACGCGCACCCAGCGATAGCTGCCGTCCGGGTGCCGCACGCGGTACTCGCCCTCGTACAGCGGCGTGCGCCCGGCCATGTGCGCGTCCATCGCCTCGATGCGCCGGCGGACGTCGTCGGGATGGATCTGCAGCGAGTCGAACCATTGCGCGCGGGGCTGCAGCTCCGGCCCCGGCGGCAGGCCGAACAGCTCGCGCGCGCGGGCGGAGGCGAACACGATGTCGGACTTCTGGTCCCAGTCCCAGATGCCGTCGTCGGAACCGGCCACCGCCAGCGCGAAGCGATCCTTGATCGCTTCCAGCGATTCGCGCGCCCGATGCAGCCGCGCCAGCTGGCGCATCAGCAACGCGATCAGCAGCGCGGCGAACGCACCCAGCGCGACCGTGCGCAGCGCGGTGCCGAGCGCCTGCTCGCGCCACGCCGCAAGCGCTGCGCGCGCGTCGCGCGTGACGATGATCGCCAGCGGATAGTCGGGC
>DATLZG010000450.1:0-2481 GCA_035574095.1 Burkholderiaceae bacterium
ACCCGACGTTGGGCGAGCGCCTGTGGGGCGATCAGTGGCTGCCGCGGCTGCGCCGGTGGTTGGACGAGGAAGCGCCGCGCTGGCGCGAGGCCGCGCAATGGGGCCGAGCGGACTGGCACCGCGTGGCCGGCGTGGCGGCCAATCTGGCCTTGCCGGCCTTGGCGGCGGCCGCGCGCGCTTGCGAGCGCGCGTGCAGCGAGGGTAAGGCGCCGCCGCTGGCAGCAGCGCAGCGCGCGTGGGAGGCTTGCGCCGGGTGGATCGAAAAGCACACGCCCTCGCAAGGCGAAGTGGCGCCGCCGACGACAAGCACCGGGTTCGTATCGCTACCTGCGGCGCTGCGCGAGCGGCTACGCGGCGCGTGCGAGCGCGGCGAGATCGATGACGCGGCGCTGGCGCAGGTCGAGCGCATCGATGTCGCATTCGCGCAGCGGCTGCGCGCGTGCTTCGATGCCTTCGACTTCGACGGCGCGCTGCGCTCGCTCGCGCAGCCGGCGAACGAGCTGATGACGCAGGAGAGTTGACGATGTCGGATCTTTCCGCGCTTTCCCGGGCCGGATTGTGGACGGCGTTGCACGCCGAGGACGCGCCGCGCCTGCTGCTGGTGGACGACGAGCCGCAGAACCTGCAACTGCTGAAACGCGTGCTGGAGGGCGAGTACCGGTTGTCGTTCGCGCGCAGCGGCGCGGAGGCGCTGGCAAGGGCGCGCGAGGTGGTGCCGCGGCTGATCGTGCTGGACGTGATGATGCCGGGCATGAACGGCCACGACGTGCTGCGGGCGCTGAAGGCCGATCCCGCCACGGCCGACATCCCGGTGCTGTTCTGCACCGCGCTCGGGCAGGAGGAGGACGAGAGCCTCGGCCTGTCGCTGGGCGCGGTGGACTACATCACCAAGCCGATTGCGCCGGCGGTGTTGCGCGCGCGCGTGCGCACGCATCTGGCCCTGGTGCAGCGGCGCGAATTGGAGCGCACGCGGCTGGAGATCATCCGCCGCCTCGGGCGCGCCGCCGAGTTCAAGGACAACGAGACCGGGCGGCACGTGATCCGCATGAGCCATTACAGCCGGCTGATCGCCGAGGCGCTCGGCGCGCCGGCGGCGTTCTGCGAGCGCACTCTGGAGGCGGCGCCGATGCACGACATCGGCAAGATCGGCATTCCGGACGCGGTGCTGCTGAAGCCCGGCAAGCTGGACGCGGACGAATGGGCCGTCATGCGCCGCCATCCGGAGATCGGCGCCGCGATCATCGGCGACGATGCGAGCCCGTTGCTGCAGATGGCGCGCCGCATTGCCCTCGAACATCACGAGAAATGGGACGGCAGCGGTTACCCGCGCGGGCTGCGCGGCGAGGCGATCAGCGCCGAGGCGCGCATCGTCGCGGTGGCCGACGTGTTCGATGCGCTGACGAGCGCCCGTCCGTACAAGCCCGCCTGGCCGCGCGAACAGGCGCTCGCGTTCCTGCGCGAACAAAGCGGCCGCCATTTCTGGCCGGACGCGGTGGCCGCATTGGAGGCGCGCTTGGCCGAAGTCTGGGACATTCACGAGCGCTGGCGCGACGAAGCCTGACACGGGCTGCGCTCGCGCGAACGGATTCCCGCAAACGTAGTAACCGCCGGCCGGCCGCGATGACACGACGCCGATACAGTGCCGCCCGGCCGCGCGCGAGGGCGCGCGGCGCGGTCGCGCTGTATCTCGATGGGCTTGTGCCGCGGTGCGCCGCCGTCGGCAAGCCCGGCCATGCCAACCGATGCCCGGAGCGATCCTCAGTCAGGTCCTGAACGCCGCGCGCCGCTTGTCGGCGCGCGGCGGCGCCTGGTACGCGCGGGAGGAAGCGATCATGGGCACCGCGATCCGCGTCGAGCTGTGGAGCGAGACGCGCGCGCGGGCTCAGGCCGCGATCGAGGCCGTGATGGCCGAGATGCATCGCATCGATGCCGTCTACAGCCCGTACAAGCCCGATTCGGAGCTGTCGCGCGTGAACCGCGACGCGGCTTGCGCACCGGTGCCGATCAGCCGCGAGTTCTTCGACCTGCTGGCGCGCGCGATCGAGTTCTCCGCGCGCTCGGACGGCGCTTTCGACATCACCTTCGCCAGCGTCGGATCTCTGTATGACTATCGCCGCGGCATCCGGCCGACCGACGAGCAGCTCGCCGCGGCGCGCTCGGCGATCGGTTACCGCAACCTGATCCTGGACGCGCAGGCGGGCACCGTGCGCTTCGCGCGCGCCGGCGTGCGTATCGATCTCGGCGGCTTTGCCAAGGGTTACGCGGTGGACAACGCCGCCGCGCTGATCCGCCGTCACGGCATCGAACACGCGATCGTCTCCGCCGGCGGCGACAGCCGCATCGTCGGCGATCGGCGCGGGCGGCCGTGGACGATCGGCGTGCGCGATCCGCGCCGCGCAGGAGAGGTCGTCGCGCTGTTGCCCCTGGCGGATGCGGCGATCTCCACCTCCGGCGATTACGAGCGCTACTTCGAGGCGGACG
>DATLZG010000451.1:0-2208 GCA_035574095.1 Burkholderiaceae bacterium
CTCCATCGGCCGCGCGTGCGAGGCCACCGGCCAGGCGCCGCGTTCGATGCAGCGGTCGTACGTCGCGGCGGCATCCCGCACGCGCAACGCGACGCCGCTGATGACCGGCGGTGCGTCGGGCGATTCGTCGCCCGCGTAGCGATGGGCGTCGATCACCACGTTCATCGGCCCCTGCCGATACAGCAGCACTTCGCGCGAGCGATGGCGCGCCACCGGCCTAAAGCCCATCGCCTCCAGCACCCGCCCCAAGGCCTGTGGGCGCGCGCTGCGGTATTCGATGAACTCGATGCCTTCCAGCCCGGCCGGGTTCGGCGGCTCGGGCAAGCCCTCGCGATCCATCGCTGTGGCCGTTTGCATACTGCTGTCCGGGTGCGACCTCGTCAGTGGCCGTCACGGGCCGCGACCAATTGCTCGAAGACCGACCGCATGCGCTGCGCGTCCGGCTCGCGTCCCGTGAAGAGCCGGAACGCCCCCAGCGCCTGCCCGACCGCCATCGTGCCGCCATCGACGACACGGCAGCCGCGCGCGCGCGCGGCGCGCACCAGGTCGGTCTGCAACGGCACGTAAACCGCCTCGGCCACCCAAAGCCCGGGATGCAACAGGTGCGGCGCAACCGGAATACCTGGGTACTGCGGCATACCGGTCGGCGTCGCATGCACCAGACCGGTCGCGGAGCCAAGCGCTGCCGCCGCGTCGCCGACCGCGCGCACCCGTGCGCCGCGGCCCTGCAAATGCTCGGCCAGCGATCGCGCGCGCGCAGCGTCACGGTCGCAGATGTCGAGCGCGCCCACGCCCAGCTCGAGCAACGCGTCGGCGATCGCGCGCCCCGCGCCGCCCGCTCCGAGCAGCACGACGTGTGTCAGATCGGCCCGCGGCAGCTGCGAGCGCAGGCCCCACGCCCAGCCACTGGCGTCGGTGTTGTGGCCGACCGCGCGGCCTTCGGCGTCGAAGATCACGGTGTTGACGGCGCCGATACGGCGCGCCGCCGGCGCCAGGTCATCGAGCAGCGGAACGATCGCTTCCTTGAATGGATGCGTGACGTTCAGGCCGGCAAACCCCATCAGGCGCGCCGCGCGCAGCAGGCCCGGCAGTTCGCGCGCGTCGGCGCGCCAGCGCGCCAGGTCGATCAATTGGTAGTGCACGCGCAGGCCGTGGCAGGCGGCCTCGCGCTCGTGCATGGCTGGCGTCAACGACCGCTCGATGCCGGTGCCGATCAAACCGAGCAGCAGGGCCGGAGCGCGGCTGGCATCGAGCCCCGGCTGCGGTGGGATGGGTGCGACGGTCGTTTGCACCTTGTCATTGTGTACCACATGGTACATAAGACGCAATACCGCCGTGCGAAGCTCTTTTGGGCAGCATTGCGCATGCCTGGCAGCTCAGGGGCTTGTTTGAACTTTCTGGTCCAAAAAGAAGGCGGATCAAGGGCTGCGGCCAGCTAATGCGCCGACGCGGCGCGCCGGCCTCGTTCGGGGTCGAGTTTTTACGCGCCGCCAGCGCAGTGCAGTAACAGCGGGGCCAGCGGGCAGCGCACCGCGAGCGCTGCGCGCAGCCCTGCGCACGCCCGCGCACCGGTCGCGGGCGCAGCAGCGGCAGCCGTGTGCATCACGGCTGAATCGAACGCCGCACGAAGCGCACGACCATCTCGATGATCGAGTCGCGGCGCGCGACGAAGGCGCCCGGCGCGTCCAGATCGCGCTTGAAAATGGCCGCGAACGTGTATTTGTTGGCGACGTTGAACACCGACAGCGCCGAAATCGACATGTGCAGATCGACCGGATCGAGGCCGCTGCGAAACACCCCTTCGGCAACGCCGCGCTCGTAGATTGCGCGCAGCCGCTCGATGGCCGGCACGTTCAGGCGCTGGATTTTCTCGCTGCGACCGATGAAGGCGCCGCGCAGCATGTTCTCGTTCATCACCAGGCGCATGAAATCCGGATGCGCGTACTGGTAGTCGACCGTGTATCCGACCAGTTTGCGCAGCGCGTCCTCCGGCGGCAGATCCTCTAGGTGCAAGTCGGCTTCCAGTTGGCGCATGCGCCGGTACGCGTCTTCGAGCACCGCGAGGTACAGGCCCTCCTTGCTTTCGAAGTAGTAATAGATCATGCGCTTGCTGGTGCGGGTGGCGTGCGCGATCGCATCCACGCGCGCGCCGGCGAAGCCGCGCTCGGCGAACTCGCGCGTCGCCACCGCGAGGATGTCGGCCATCGT
>DATLZG010000452.1:0-4629 GCA_035574095.1 Burkholderiaceae bacterium
GCCAACGGCGTGCAGGGAGGCGGTTGTGGCTGCAACTAGCCGCACCCTGGTCTCCCTTTGGCGCGCGCTGCGGGCACGCTTCCCGCGGCTGCTCGGGCTGCTGGGCGGGCTGCTCGCCTCCAGTACCGCGCGCGCGGTGCAACTGCCGGAGGATCGCGCCGACCTCTTGTACCACTACTACGACGGCGGCGGCGTGCGCGCCGACGGCCCCGCGCTGCTGGTGCGCAAGAGCCTGCTCGACAGGGTCTCGCTGTCCGGCTCCTACTACGTGGATGCGGTCTCCAGCGCCTCGATCGACGTCGTGACCACCGCCAGCCCCTACAAGGAGACCCGCAAGGAGTACGGCGTCGGCCTCGATTACGTGGTGCGCGACGCGTCGATCACCGTCTCGTACACCGACAGCGACGAGCCCGACTATCTCGCCAAAAGCGCGAGCCTGGACGTCTCGCAGGAGGTGTTCGGCGGCATGACCACCGTGACGCTCGGCTACACCCGCGCCTGGGACAAGGTCGGGCAGAAGGGCACGCCGGGGTTCATCGACCGCGCGACCCACTGGCGCTATCGCTTCGGTGTGGCGCAGGTGCTGACGCCGCGCTGGCTGGCGGCGGCGAACCTGGAGGTGGTTTCCGACGATGGCTTTCTCGGCAGCCCGTACCGCGCTGCGCGGGTGTTCGGCGCCACCGTGCCGGAGCGCAATCCGCGCACCCGCACCAGCCGCGGCGTCGTGTTGCGCGCGGTCGGCGATATCGGGTCGCGCGCGGCCGTGCGCGCGCAGTACCGGTACTTCTGGGACACCTGGGACATCCGCGCGCACACGCTGGAGCTCGGCCACAGCCGCTATTTCGGCGAGCGCTGGCTGGGCGATGCCTATCTGCGCTACTACACGCAGGACCGCGCGCTGTTCTACAGCGACAACGCGACGGCGGAGACGCTGTACGTCTCCCGCAACCGCCAACTGTCCACCTACAAGAGCTACGGGTTGGGGGTGAAGGCCGCATACGCGGCCAAGCGCGTGCCCGGCAAGTACGAGATCAAGATCCACGGCGCGCTCGAGCGGGCGCGTTTCGATTTCGACGATTTCACCGACCTGCGCACCGGCAGCCCGTATTCGTACGACGCGACCGTGATGCAGGTGTTCGTTTCGGCAACGTTTTGAGGACCGGCTTATGTGGATACGCCTGCGCCATATCGTCGCCAGCCTGATGCTCGCGGTATCGCCGGCGGCGTTCGCCGCCGACGCGCCGCAGGCGCCGCCGCCCGGCAAGGCCGCGGGGCTGGACGACCGCATCCAGGACGTGAAGGCCGACGTGATCCGGCTGAACCGCGACCTGCTGATCCTGGAGGAGGAACTGCTGTTCCCGGCCAACACGCAGGTGGCGGTGTTCGTGTCGATGGACGTCGGCAAGCTGTTTTCGCTGGAATCGGTCAAGATCAAGCTCGACGGCAAGGACGTCGCCAATTACCTGTACACGCCGGCCGAGGTGCAGGCGCTGCACCGCGGCGGCGTACAGCGCCTTTACGTCGGCAATCTGAAGGCCGGCGAGCACGAACTGGTGGCGTTTTTTACCGGCCAGGGGCCGCATACGCGCGACTACAAGCGCGGCGCGACCGTGAAGTTCGAGAAGGGCACCGAGCCGAAGTACATCGAGCTGCGCATCCGCGACTCGACCGGCAAGCTGCAGCCCGAGTTCGACGTCAAGGTCTGGCAGTGACACGGATGCGCGCTGTCGCCTGCGCCGCGCTGCGGCTCGCCGCCACGTCGATCGTTGCGATCGGCGCGGCGGCGGCGGCCGAGCCGCCGCGCGCGGTGATCAAGGCGCCGCACTACGGCGACAGCCTGTTTTACTTTTTCCAGCAGCGCTATTTCTCCGCCGTCACCAACCTGATGGTGTCGCAGCACTTCCAGCGGCTGCCGCAGCACGAGGACGAGGCGGAGGTGCTGCGCGGCGGGCTTTTCCTCTCGTATGGCTTGCACAAGGAGGCGGGGAGAATCTTCGCCGACCTGATCGAGAAGGGTGCGCCGCCAGCGGTGCGCGACCGCGCGTGGTTCTATCTGGCCAAGATCCGCTACCAGCGCGGACTGGCGGCCGAGGCGGAGGAGGCGATCGGCCGCATCTCCGGCAAGCTGCCGGCCGATCTGGAAGAAGAGCGCGTGCTGCTGGCCGCCAACCTGCAGATGGCGCGCGGCGACTACGCAGCGGCGGCGACGACGCTTGCGGCCGTCAAGGAGGGCGCGGGGCTGTATGCGCGCTTCAACCTCGGCGTGGCGCTGATCAAGAGCGGCGACACCGGGCGTGGCATGGCGCTGCTCGACGAGGTCGGGCGGGTGAAAGCGCAAGACGAGGAGACCCTGAGCCTGCGCGACAAAGCGAACCTCGCGCTCGGCTTCGCCGCGCTGCAGGGCGACGATCCGGCCCGTGCGCGCACGTATCTCGAACGCGTGCGGTTGTCCGGCCTGCACGCCAACAAGGCGCTACTAGGTTTCGGTTGGGCGGCGGCGGGGCTGAAGCAGGCACGCGCGGCGCTGGTGCCGTGGACCGAACTGGCGGCGCGCACGCCGGCCGACGCCGCGGTGCTCGAAGCGAAGCTCGCGGTGCCGTACGCGTTTGCGGAACTGGGCGCTTTCGGTCAGGCGCTGGAGGGCTACAAGGAAGCGATCGCCGTGTTCGACCGCGAGACTGCTTGTCTAGACGAGTCGATCGCTGCCATCCGCGCCGGCAAACTGGTCGCCGGACTGCTCGAGCGCAACCCCGGCGAGGAGATGGGCTGGTTCTGGAACATCGAGCAACTGCCCGACATGCCGCACGCCGCCCATCTCGCACAGGTGCTGGCGCAACACGAGTTCCAGGAGGCGTTCAAGAACTGGCGTGACCTCGTCTTCCTCGACCGCAACCTGCGCCAGTGGCAGGACAAGCTGGGCGTGCTCGGCGACATGCTCGCCAACCGCCGCCGCGCCTTCGCCGAGCGGCTGCCGGCGGTGCGCGAAAGGGAGCGGGGGCTCGGTATCGATGCGCTCGAACGGCGGCATGCGGAACTGCGGGCCGAGTTCGAGCGCGCCGGAGCAGGTGCCGATGGCCTGGGGCTCGCCGATACGCGCGAGTTGGAGCTGCTGGCGCGCATCGATGCCGCGCGCGCGTTGCTCGAGCGACTGCCAAACGATCCCGAAGCGGAGCGCGCGCGCGAGCGGCTGCGCCGCGTCGAAGGCGCGCTGACCTGGCAACTGGCGCAGCAGTTTCCGGAGCGCCTGTGGCTGGCGAAGAAGGGGTTGAAGGAGACCGAGTCCGGACTGGCCGATGCGCGCGCGCGCCATCAGCGCCTCGCGCAGGCGCAGCAGGAGGAGCCGGCGCGGTTCGATCGCTTCGCCGCCCGCATCGAAGAGTTGGCGCGCCGCCTGCAGGCGCTCGCGCCGCGCGTGGCGGAGCTGGCCGTCGCGCAGCAGGCACACCTGCAGGAGCTGGCGGTCGCCGAACTGGAGCGGCAGAAGCTGCGGCTCGCGCACTACGCGAACCAGGCGCGCTTCGCAGTGGCGCAGATCTACGACCGCGCGAACCTCGCGCAGGAGGGCAGCCGTGCGCCGGCGCAATAGCTTCGCCCTCACGATCGGCCTCGCGCTGCTGGCCGGCTGCGCGGGCAAGCCGCCGGCGCCGGAGCCGCCGACGCTGAAGACGCTGGCGAACCGCGAGATCAAGGTGGAGCCGGATCGCGGCGTGCAACGCAGCGAGGAGGCCGCCGCGCTCGCCTACAAGGACTTCCTGAAAGCCGCACCGCGCGATCCGCACCGGCAGGAAGCGCTGCGCCGGCTCGGCGACCTGGAGATGGATCGTATCGACAGTCGCATCGCCGCCGGCACTGCGGAGACCGCCGACTACCGGGCGGCGATCGCACGCTATCAGGACTATCTAAAGACCTATCCGAACGATCCGGGCAACGATCGCGTGCTGTACCAGCTCGCGCGCGCGTACGAGCTGAGCGGGCAACTGGAAACGGCATTGAAGACCCTGGATCGGCTGGTGGAGGTCTACCCGCAGTCGCGCCACCGCGACGAGGCGCAGTTCCGCCGCGGCGAGATGCTGTTCACGTTGCGCCAGTACGCGAAGGCCGAGCAGGCGTTCGCGACCACGATGCGCGCCGGCCGCGACACGCCGTACTACGAACGGTCCCTTTACATGCACGGCTGGACGCTGTTCAAGCAGGGCAAGCTGGAGGAGGCGCTGGGATCGTTCTTCGCGCTGTTCGATCTGAAGCTCGCGGGCCAGGGCGACGCCGACCTGGAGAGCCTGCCCGGCCTGACGCGCGCCGACCGCGAGGTCGTGGAGGACACGTTCCGCGTCACCAGCCTGGCGCTGGAGAACCTGCAGGGCGCGGCGACGATTCCCGCGTACATCGATTCGCCGACGCGGCGCGAGTACGAGTTCCGCGTCTACCAGCAGCTCGGCGAGCTGTATCTGAAGCAGGACCGCATCAAGGACGCCGCCGACGCCTTCGCGGCGTTCGCGCAGCGGCAACCGCTGCACGCGCGCGCGCCGTCGATGCAGGCACGCGTGATCGACATCTACAGTCAGGGCGGGTTCACGACGCTGGCGCTGGAAGCGAAGAAAAACTACGTCGCGCGCTACGGCGCGCGCAGCG
>DATLZG010000453.1:0-2664 GCA_035574095.1 Burkholderiaceae bacterium
CCCGGCAGCCAGCGCGGCGCACGGTAGCGGCTTTCAACGCGGGGCATCGCAGGCGCTCGCGAACAGGCAGGACGCGGGCTTCACGGATTCGGCCGGTCTGACATCCGCGCGATCCGCGGCTTCGCCCGCCGTCAATGCAACGGCCCGACCGGCGCTTCGACGTCGCGCGCCTGGCCGCCGGGCGCGGGGCAGGCGTGGTGCAGCACCATCTTCCAACCGGCCGGCGTTTTCACGTACGCGTTGGTCGCGATCACGTGCACGATCTGCTGCTCGGGTCCCTGGCCGACGACGATCTCTTCGACGACGTTGTGCAGCGCGACCATCGGCGCGTCCAGCGCCTTGCGGCCGCTCGGTCGCACGCGCACCGGGCCGTTGGCGAGGATCGCGCGCCAGGAAGCGGTCACGGCCGCGTGGCCGAGCAGGCGCGGGCCGTTCGGATGGATGCAGCAGACGTCGTCGTCGTCCAGCCAGAGCTCGGCCAACGCCTCGGCGTCGGCGTTCTCCAACGCCTCGTAGAAAGCGAGTTCGCACTCCACCGCGGAGGCGAACAGCACCGGCCTGGTCAGCCGCGTCATCCCCGCTCCGGGAAACTCAATGCGCCTTGACGTGCTCGCCCGGTTTCAGCCGATAGCGTGTGCCGCAGTACGGGCACATCGCCTCGCCCGTCTTGGTTACGTCGAGATAGACGCGCGGATGATGGTTCCACAGCGGCATCGCCGGGTTGGGGCAAAACGCCGGCAGATCCTTCGCGGTCAGTTCGACCACCGGCAGTTCGGTCGTGCTGGTGCTCATACCTTGGTCAGCCAGTGTTTGTACTTGGCGTTGCGGCCGTTGACGACGTCGAAGAACGCGGCCTGGATTTTTCCCGTGATCGGACCGCGGCTGCCCTTGCCGATCGGCCGGCCGTCGACCTCGCGGATCGGCGTGACCTCGGCGGCGGTGCCGGTGAAGAACGCTTCGTCGGCCAGATAGACGTCGTCGCGCGTCATCGGGATCGCGCGCACCTCGTAGCCGAGATCGCGCGCCAGCTCGATCACGCTGCGGCGCGTGATGCCGATCAGGCCCGACACCATCTCCGGCTCGAAGATCTGGCCGTCGCGCACGATGAAGAGGTTTTCGCCTGCGCCCTCGGCGACGAAGCCCTGCGTATCCAGCAGCAGCGCCTCGTCGTAGCCGTGATTGACCGCCTCCAGATTGGCGAGGATGGAGTTCACGTAATGGCCGGCGGTCTTGGAGCGCACCATCGAGACGTTGATGTGGTGGCGCGCGTACGAAGAGGTCTTCACGCGGATTCCTTTCTGCAGACCCTCTTCGCCCAGATACGCGCCCCACGGCCAGGCGGCGATCGCCACGTGCACCTTCGCGCCCTTCGGGCTGACGCCCATCTTTTCCGAGCCATAGAAGACGAGCGGCCGGATGTAGCAGGCCTCCAGCTTGTTGGCGCGCACCGCCTCGCGCTGCGCTTCGGCGATCTGTTCGGGCGTGAACGGGATCTCCATCATGAAGATCTTGGCCGAGTTGAACAGCCGCTCGGTGTGCTCGCGCAGGCGGAAAATGGCGGTGCCGTCCACCGTCTTGTACGCGCGCACGCCCTCGAACACCGCCAGTCCGTAGTGCAGCGAGTGCGTCAGCACGTGCGTCGTGGCCTCGCGCCACGGCACCAGCTTGCCGTCGTACCAGATCCATCCGTCGCGGTCGGCCATCGACATGGTGATCTCCCCTTCGAATGCGCGGGATTCTAACGGCGCCGTTGCACATAGAATGCCGCCGGTGACTTCGTCCGCTTCGATCGCGCGCCGGCAGATTCTGCTGCTCGTCTTCTGCCAGGCGCTGCTGTACGTCAACACGGTCACCCTGATCGCCGTCAACGGGCTGGCGGGCCTCGCGCTCGCACCGAGCCCCTTGCTCGCCACGTTGCCGGTGACGACCTACATCCTCGGCTCCGCGCTGGCCACCGTGCCGGCCTCGCTGGCGATGGGCCGCTACGGTCGGCGCGCCGGCTTCATGTCCGGCGCCGCGCTGGCGATCGCCGGCACGACGCTCGCCGCGGCGGCGGTGCTCGCGGGCAGTTTCGCGCTGCTGTGCGCCGGCACCTTCATCGTGGGCTTGTACAACGCGTTCGGCCAGTATCTGCGCTTCGCCGCCGCCGACGTCGCCGACGCCTACGAACCTTCGCTGAAGGAGCGCGCGATCTCGTGGGTGCTGGCCGGCGGGTTGGCCGGCGGCATCGTCGGGCCGGAACTGTCCAAACTGACGCGCGAGGCTCTGGCGGCGCCCTATGCCGGCTCTTACGCGGCGCTGGCGGCCGTCGCGCTGATCGCGCTGACGCTCGCCAGCCGCGTGCGCATTCCGATGCCGGCGCCGCGCACGCTCGGCGCGGCGCGCCCGCTGGCGGAGATCGCACGCCAGCCGACTTTCGTCGTCGCGGTTCTGGTCGGCGCGATCAGCTACGGCGCGATGAACCTGCTGATGACCGCCACGCCGCTGGCGATGAAAGTGTGCGGCTTCGGCTACCCGGAAGCGGCCGACATCATCAAGTGGCACGTGGTGGCGATGTTCGCGCCGGGCTTTTTCACCGGCACCGTGGTGCGCCGCTACGGGGCGCCGAAGGTGATGCTGGTCGGCTGCGTGCTGATGGCCGCGACGATCGCGATCGCGCACGCC
>DATLZG010000454.1:0-10130 GCA_035574095.1 Burkholderiaceae bacterium
GGATGCGCGCATCGTCGACGACAACCGCCTGCCTGTCGACGCCGGCGCGCTGGCCGCGGTCGAAGCCCAGCTCGACGCGCTGTACGCGCAGATGCGGCAGGCGGGAATCGAACCTGCGTCGCCGCGCGCGGTACGTCTGTATGCGTGACGCGGTGCCGGCGGCGGTCGCCGAGCGCGCACGCTGGCTGCGCGAGGAAATCGAGCGCCACAACTACAACTACTACGTGCTCGATCGCCCGACCATTCCGGATGCCGAGTGGGACCGCCTGTTCGCCGAACTGCAGGAACTGGAGGCCCGCTATCCGCAGCTCGCAACGCCCGACTCGCCGACGCAGCGTGTCGGCGCGCCGCCGCGCGCCGATCTGGCGCCGGTGCGCCACGCGGTGCCGATGCTGTCGATCCGCAGCGAGACCGAAGCCGGGCCGGCCGGTGCGCTGGCGTTCGACGCCCGCGTGCGGCGCGAGCTGGGGCTGAAAGAGGACGACCCACCGGTCGAGTATTCGGCCGAGCTGAAGTTCGACGGTTTGGCGATCAATCTGCGCTACGAAGACGGCGTGCTGGTGCTGGGCGCGACCCGCGGCGACGGTACGGTCGGCGAAGACGTCACCGCCAACGTGCGGACGATCCGCCAGATACCGCTGCGGCTCAGAACCAAATCGCCGCCGCGCGTCGTCGAGGTGCGCGGCGAGGTCTATATCCGGCGCGACGACTTCGAGCGGCTGAACGAGGCGCAACGCAAAGCGGGCGCGCCGACCTACGTCAATCCGCGCAATACCGCCGCCGGCGCGGTGCGCCAGCTCGATCCGAGCGTGACCGCCAAGCGGCCGCTGTCGTTCTTCGCCTATGGGCTGGGCGAAGTCGTCGGCTGGGACCTGCCGCCGACGCACAGCGCGGTGCTGGACACGTTCGCGCGTTGGGGCGTGCCGGTCAACGACCAGCGCGAGGTCGTTGCCGGGGGCGCCGGCCTGGTCGCGTACTACGAGCGTATCGGCCGCCTGCGCGAGGCGCTTCCATTCGACATCGACGGCGTGGTGTACAAGGTCAATTCGCTGGCGTTGCAGGCACGCCTGGGCTTCGTGACGCGCGAGCCGCGCTGGGCGTGCGCGCACAAGTTCCCGGCGCAGGAAGCGATGACGACGGTGCTCGACATCGACGTGCAGGTCGGCCGCACCGGCGCGATCACGCCGGTGGCGCGGCTGGCCCCGGTGTTCGTCGGCGGCGCCACGATCACCAATGCGACCCTGCACAACGAGGAGGAAGTCCACCGCAAAGACGTGCGCATCGGCGACACGGTGATCGTGCGCCGCGCCGGAGACGTGATTCCGGAGGTGGTCGCGGTCGTTCCCGAGCGGCGGCCCGCGCACGCCAAGCCATATCGGCTGCCGACGCATTGCCCGGTCTGCGGTTCGCGCATCGAGCGCCCGCAAGGCGAGGCGATCGCGCGCTGTACCGGCGGGCTGTTCTGCCCGGCGCAGCGCAAGCAGGCGCTGCTGCACTTCGCCGGCCGCCGCGCGCTGGACATCGAGGGACTGGGCGAGAAGCTGGTCGACCAACTGGTCGATCGGGGACTGGTGCGCAACCCGGCCGATCTGTTCAAACTCGACGCCGCCGCCTTGGCGCAGCTCGAGCGGATGGGAGAGAAATCGGCCGCCAATTTGGTGGCCGCGATCCAGCGCGCCAAACATACGACGCTGGAGCGCTTCATCTATGCGCTCGGCATCCGCCACGTCGGCGAGTCCACCGCGCGCGATCTGGCGCGCCATTTCGGATCGCTCGACGCGCTGATGGCGGCCGACGAACGGGCGCTCGCCGAGGTGCCCGATGTCGGCCCGGTGGTGGCGGCATCGATCGCGCGCTTTTTCGCCGAACCGCACAACCGCGAAGTGATCGAACAGTTGCGCGCGGCCGGCGTCACCTGGGCCGAAGGCAAGGTGGCGCGCGCCCCGGCCGGGCCGTTCGCCGGCAAGACGGTGGTGCTGACCGGTACGCTGCCGGGCATGACGCGCGACGAGGCGATCGCGCGCGTCGAGGCGGCCGGCGGCAAGGTGGCGGGCTCGGTGTCGAAGAAGACCGACCTGGTGGTGGCCGGCGAAGCGGCCGGCAGCAAACTGCAGCGTGCGCGCGAACTGGGCGTGCCGGTGATCGACGCCGACCAGTTCATGCGCCTGCTCGGGAGTTGACGATGTACGCAATCATCGGTGGCAGCGGCCTGGCGAAGCTCTCGGCGCTTGAAGCGCCGCGCCGGCAAGTGATGCGCACACCGTACGGCGAGCCGTCCGGGGCGCTGACCTTCGGCCGCCTGAGCGGGTGCGAAGTCGTGTTCCTGGCGCGCCACGGCTACGGCCACACGATCGCGCCGCACGAGATCAACTACCGCGCCAACATCTGGGCGCTGAAAGAGCTGAAGGTCGAGGGCGTGATCGCGGTGGCCACGGTCGGCGGCATCCGCGCCGACCTCGGGCCGGGAGCGCTCGTGGTTCCGGATCAGATCATCGACTACACGCATAGCCGCAAGTCGACTTTCTTTGAAGGGGCCGATGCGCCGGTCACGCACGTCGATTTCACGCAGCCGTATTCGGCCCGGCTGCGCCGCGCCCTGCTGGAGGCGGCGCGCGCCTGCGGCGAGCCGGTGGTCGACGGCGCGACCTACGCCTGCACGCAGGGGCCGCGGCTGGAGACGGCGGCGGAGATCGAACGCATCGCGCGCGACGGCGGCGACATCGTCGGTATGACCGGCATGCCGGAGGCGGCGCTGGCGCGCGAGGCCGGGCTCGATTACGCGGCGCTGGCGGTGGTCGTCAACCGCGCGGCGGGCCGTGGCGACAGCCGCGAGCGCATCCAGCTCGAACAACTGGAGGCGGTGATGCACGCGACGGTTTTGCGCGCGGTGCGCATCGTCGAAACCCTCGTGAGGAGCCGGTCATGATCCGCCCGATCCTGCGCATGGGCGATCCGCGCCTGTTGCGCGTTTCCGAGCCGGTGCGCGAGTTCGGCACGCCCGAGCTGCGCGCGCTGCTGACCGACATGTTCGACACGATGCGCGCCGCCAACGGCGCGGGCCTGGCCGCGCCGCAGATCGGCGTGCCGCTGCGCGTCGTGATCTTCGGCAGCGCCGATCCGACCGCGCGCAACCCGCGCTATCCCGACGCGGATCCAGTCCCGCAGACTGTGCTCGTCAATCCGGTGCTGCAACCGCTCGGCGAGGAGATGGAGGAGGGCTGGGAGGGTTGCCTGTCGGTGCCGGGGCTGCGCGGCGTCGTGCCGCGCTACCGGCGCCTGCGCTACACGGGGTTCGACGCCGACGGCCATCCGATCGATCGCACGGTCGAAGGCTTTCACGCCCGCGTCGTGCAGCACGAGGTCGACCACCTGGACGGCATCCTGTACCCGATGCGCGTGCGCGACTTCACCCGCTTCGGCTTCACCGACGTGCTGTTCCCGGACCTTGCGGCCGTGCCGGAGGAGTGAGTCGGTTATCCGTTCTCCGTCGTGATTGCTGCACGAGAGGGACGGCAGCAAAGCTCAACGATCGACCGGACTGAGGGCCTCGAGCAGATCGCTCTCTAGTTGCAACTGCTCGCGCGGCGAGGCGAGCGCCGCGCTATCGATCAGGAACACGTCTTCGACGCGCTCGCCGAGAGTCATGATCTTGGCGGTGTAGACGTTGACACCGTGCCGGCTCAACACGCGCGCGATCGCGTACAGCAAGCCGATGCGGTCGGTGGCGGTGATCTGCAGCAGATAATGCTCGCCGCGCTCGTCGGGCGTCAGGTAAACGGACGGCGTGACGGGGAAGTGGCGCGAGTGGCGCGACAGCCGGCCCTTGGTCGGTTCGTGCAACGGGCGCGCGGCGGCGATCCACTCCGCCAGTTCGTGCTCGATCTGCGACAGCAGCTCGCGATAGTGCTGCGCGCGGCCGTTGTCGGTGACGACGAACGTGTCGAGCGCGTAGCCGTGCCGCGTGGTGTGGATCTTGGCGTCGAGGATGTTCAACCCGCGACTGTCGAAGTACCCGCATACGCGCGCGAACAGGTCCTTCTGGTCGCGCACGTAGATCAGCACCTCGGCGCCCTCGCCGCCGGGCGCCAGGCGCGTGCGCACGATCGGCCGCTCGGTGCGCAGATGCGCGATCAGCGCGCGCGTATGCCAGGCGATGTCCTGCGCCGTGTGGCGCATGAAGTACACGACGTCCAGCTCCGCCCACAGGGGTTCGTGCGCGTGCTCGGACAGCGCGTACAGGCGCAGCAGCCGCAGCGCCTCGCGCTTGCGGCCCTCCAGCTCGGCGGTGACCGGAACCGATTCGCCGCCGAGCTGGCGCCGCGTCAGCAGGAACAGGTCTTCGAGCAGCTTGGCCTTCCAGGCGTTCCACACGCGCGGGCTGGTGCCGCGGATGTCGGCTACCGTCAGCAGATAGAGGGCGATCAGCCGCCGTTCGGTTCCCACCACGCGCGCGAAGCGGCGCACCACCTCGGGGTCGGCGATATCCTGCTTCTGCGCGACCCGCGACATCGTCAGATGCTCGCGCACCAGCCACACGACCAGCGCCGTGTCCTCCGCACTCAGACCATGCTGGCGGCAGAAGCGCTGCGCGTCGCGCGCGCCCAGCTCGCTGTGGTCGCCGCCGCGTCCTTTAGCGATGTCGTGAAACAGGGCCGCGATGTACAGCAGCCACGGCCGCTCGAAGTCGGCGATCAGTTGGCTGCACAGCGGATACTCGTGCGCGTGCTCGGCCATCGTGAAGCGCCGCAGATTGCGCAGCACCATCAGGATGTGCTGGTCGACCGTGTAGACGTGGAACAGGTCGTGCTGCATCTGGCCGACGATGCGGCGGAACACCGGCAGATAGCGCCCCAGGACCGACCACTGGTTCATCATGCGCAGCGCATGCAGAACTCCCTGCGGCTGCTGCAGGATGGCGAGGAAGGTCTGGCGGTTGCGCGGATCGCGCCGAAAGCGTTCGCCGAATCGGAAGCGCCCGTGCCACAGCGCACGCAGCAGGCGCGGCGCCATGCCTTTCAACTCCGGATGCTGTTGCACCAACAGAAAGGCGCGCAGATAGCCGTTCGGGTCGCGCGTCAGCGCGTCGTCATCGGCGATGTCGAGCAGTTCGTGGCGGGCGAAAAAGGTCTCGTCGAGCGGCACGCTCGCCTCGTCGCCGCGCGGGAACAGACGGGCTTCGAGGTTCAGCAGCAGCAGCGTGTTCAGCTGCGTGACCGCTTTCGCCGCCAGGTAGTAACGCTGCATCAGCATTTCGCTGGCGCGCCGCGTCGCCGTCGGCGCGATGCGCAGCGCGGTGGCGACCGCGTTCTGCACGTCGAACAGCAACCGGTCCTCGCGACGGCCGGCGACAATGTGCAGGTGCGCGCGGATCTGCTGGATGATCCGTTCCTTGGCCAGCAGCATGCGGCACTCTTCCCGCGTCAACAGGTTGCGCCGCTGCAGTTCGCGCCACGAGCGCCCCAGGTTGGCGGCGCGCGCGACCCACAGCACCATTTGCAGGTCGCGCAGACCGCCCGGGTTCTCCTTGACGTTGGGCTCCAGACTGTAGGGAGTGTCCTGATACTTCGTGTGGCGCTGCTGCTGTTCGAGCAGCTTGGCGCGGAAAAACGCGCGCGCATCGAGCGTTTCGGCCAGAGCCGCCGCAAAGCGCCGGTACAGCGCGCGCGGGCCGATCACCAACCGCGCTTCGAGCAGCGACGTCAGCACGGTCACATCCTGCCGCGCTTCCTCGCAGCACTGCGCGATCGTGCGCACGCTATGGCCGATGTGCAGGCCGACGTCCCACAACTGGCCGATCAGCCGCTCGACGCGTTCCAACTCGGCGGGCGCGAGTTGTTCGTCGTGCAGGATCAGGATGTCGACGTCGGAGTGGGGGAACAGCTCGCCGCGCCCGTAGCCGCCGACGGCGACGACCGCCATACAGCGATCGAGAGCGGCGCTGCGCACGATCCGCCGCAACGAGCGATCGGTGGCGCGCGCCAGCCCGCGCAGCAGCGCGCGCACCGAACCGCCGTTGCGGAAGGCATCGATCAGGGCGTCGCGCTCCGCGCGCAGCTCGTCGCGCAGCGCGAAGCCGATGTCGTTCATCGCTGACTCAACCGGCGGCGAGCGAAGGCGCCGCCTGCTTGCGCGCGGTGACGAACGGCGGCGGCGGCGGGGTGCCGGCCGACAGCGTCAGGACTTCGTAGCCGATGTCGGTCACCAACACCGTATGCTCCCACTGCGCCGACAGGCTGTGGTCCTTGGTCACGATGGTCCAGCCGTCCGCCAACTCGCGGATCTCACGCCGGCCGGCGTTGATCATCGGTTCGATCGTGAAGGTCATGCCCGACACCAGCGCATCGAGCGT
This sequence comes from Burkholderiaceae bacterium, assembly GCA_035574095.1. Lineage (GTDB taxonomy): Bacteria > Pseudomonadota > Gammaproteobacteria > Burkholderiales > Burkholderiaceae_F > JAKANT01. Next base: position 6,350 of record DATLZG010000454.1, read on the forward strand.
ACCGGGCTTTCCGTAGTGCAGGATCTGCGGTTCTTCGTGGAAGCGCTTGCCGATGCCGTGGCCGCAGAACTCGCGCACCACGCTGTAGCCGTGTTTTTCTGCGTGCGTCTGGATCGCGTGGCCGATGTCGCCCAGGCGCGCGCCGGGGCGCACTTGCAGGATGCCGAGCCACATGCACTCGTACGTCACTTCGACCAGCCGGCGCGCGGCGATCGAGGGTTCGCCGACGAAGAACATTCGGCTCGTGTCGCCGTGATACCCGTCCTTGATCACCGTCACGTCGATGTTCACGATATCGCCGTTCTTCAACGTCCGGTCGCCGGGTATGCCGTGACAGACCTGGTGATTGACCGAGGTGCAGATCGACTTCGGAAAGGGCCGATACCCAGGCGGTGCGTAGTTCAATGGCGCGGGCACCGTTCCCTGCACCTCCGTCATGTACTGATGGCACAGCCGATCCAGCTCACCGGTGGTGATGCCCGGCTTCACGTACGGCGTGATGAAGTCCAGAACCTCGGCGGCCAGGCGGCCGGCGATCCGCATGCCCTCGATGTCGGCGGCGGTTTTGATGACGACGGCCATGCGGCAGCTTTTTCCTGTCGGCTTGAGACGGAATTGACGCACCGCCTATAATACCCAGCTGCTCTACGCCGCATGCGGCTGTCAACGAGCAAATCGCGCGTCGCATCGCCCCAAGGTGTCGGCCATGGCCGATCCCGATGCCGACGTCGGACCCAACCTTGGAAGGAGAGTCATGTCCGTCACCATGCGTCAAATGCTGGAAGCGGGTGTGCATTTCGGACACCAAACCCGCTTCTGGAACCCGAAGATGGCGCCGTACATCTTCGGTCACCGCAACCGCATCCACATCATCAACCTCGAGCGCACGCTCGAGAACTTCCTCGAAGCGGCCAAGTTCGCGCGCCAGCTGGCGGCCAACCGCGGCACGATCCTGTTCGTCGGCACCAAGCGGCAGGCGCGCGAGATCATCGTCGAGGAAGCGACCCGCGCCGGCCAGCCGTACGTCGAACAGCGCTGGCTGGGCGGCATGCTGACCAACTTCAAGACCATCAAGAGCTCGATCAAACGCCTGAAGGAAATGGAGGCGACGATCGAGGCCGGCGGTCTGGAGCGCATGTCGAAGAAGGAGGCGCTGCACTTCCAGCGGGAGGTCGACAAGCTGAACAAGTCGATCGGCGGGATCAAGGAAATGAACGCGCTGCCCGACGCGCTGTTCGTGATCGATGTCGGCTACCACAAGATCGCGGTGGCGGAGGCGAACAAGCTCGGCATCCCGGTGATCGGCGTGGTCGATACCAACCATTCGCCGGACGGCATTGCGTACGTGATTCCCGGCAATGACGACTCGAGCCGCGCGGTGCGCCTGTACGCGCGCGGCATCGCCGACGCCATTCTGGAGGGCAGGGCGCAGGCGCTGCAGGGCGTGGTGAGCGCCGCCAGCGGCGAGTTCGTCGAGGTGGACGCGGAAGAAGAGGCGGCTTGATCGGCGGCCGGCCACGCGCCGGCGGACGGTCGGGCAGGGGGCGGGGGCGCCCCCTTTTTGTAGATTGCAACGGGAGCACATTCGATGGCGGAAATCACCGCAGCGATGGTCAAAGAACTGCGCGACAAGACCGACGCGCCGATGATGGAGTGCAAAAAGGCGCTCGCCGAAGCGGGCGGCGACATGGCGAAGGCGGAGGAGATCCTGCGCATCCGGCTCGGCAACAAGGCGAGCAAGGCGGCGAGCCGCGTCGCGGCCGAAGGCGTGGTCGCAGTCGAGGTCGGTGCGGACGGCAAATTGGGCGCGATCGTCGAAGTCAACTGCGAGACCGATTTCGTCGCGAAGAACGAGGAATTCCTTTCGTTCGCCAACAGCCTGGCGCGCCTGGTGGCACGGAACGCGCCGGCCGACGTCGCGGCACTTGCGGCGCTGCCGCTGGATGGCCGAACCGTCGAAGGCGTGCGCACCGCCTTGGTCGGCAAGATCGGCGAGAACATGGCGATTCGCCGCTTCGCGCGGGTGCAGGCCAAAGGCCGCATCGCCAGCTATGTGCATGGGGGCGCGAAGATCGGCGTGTTGGTCGACGTCAGCGGCGGCGACGAACAGCTCGCCAAGGACCTGGCGATGCACATCGCGGCCAGCAAGCCGAAAGCCCTCGATGCCAGCGGCGTGCCGGCCGAACTCGTGGAGGTCGAGCGCCGCATCGCGCTGGAGAAGGCGCGCGAAGCGGGCAAGCCCGAGGCGATGCTGGCCAAGATCGCCGACGGGGCGGTGCAGAAGTTCCTCAAGGAAGTGACGCTGCTCGGCCAGGTGTTCGTGAAGGCCGCCGACGGCAAGCAGACGATCGAGCAGTTGCTGAAGTCCAAGGGCGCCACCGTCCACGGCTTCGTGCTGTACGTCGTCGGCGAGGGCATCGAGAAGAAGCAGTCGGACTTCGCCGCCGAAGTGGCGGCGACGGCGGCGGCCGCGCGCGCTTGATCGACGGCCCGTAAAGGACCGGTACCGATGCCCGCTCCTGCGTACCGCCGCGTGCTGCTGAAGCTGTCCGGCGAAGCCTTGATGGGCGACGATGCCTTTGGCATCAACAAGGACACCATCGAGGCGATGGTGCGCGATATCGCCGAAGTCGTGCACATGGGGGTCGAGTTGGCGATCGTGATCGGCGGCGGCAACATCTTCCGCGGCGTGGCACTCGGTGCCGACGGCATGGATCGCGCCACCGCCGATTACATGGGCATGATGGCGACGATCATGAACGCGATGGCGTTGCAGGACGCGCTGCGGCGCGCCGGCATCGAGGCGCGCGTGCAGTCGGCGCTGAACGTCGAGCAGGTGGTCGAGCCGTACATCCGACCGAAGGCGATGCGCTACCTGGAAGAGGGCAAGGTCGTGATCTTCGCCGCCGGCACCGGCAATCCGTTCTTCACCACCGACACCGCAGCGGCGCTGCGCGGTTCCGAAATCGGCGCGCAGATCGTGCTGAAAGCGACGCGCGTGGACGGCGTCTACAGCGCCGATCCGAAGCGCGACCCGCAGGCCACGCGCTACACCAAACTGACGTTCGACGAAGCGCTGACGCGCAAGCTGCAGATCATGGACGCGACCGCTTTCGCGCTGTGCCGCGACCAGAAGCTGCCGATCAAGGTCTTCGACATCCGAAAACCGGGTGCGCTGAAACGCGTTGTGCTCGGCGAGGACGAGGGTACGCTGGTGCACGTCTGACGAGAGACATCCGCCCCGGGGAGACGCTGCCATGAACATCGCCGAAATCCGCAAAACGACCGAGCAGAAGATGCAGAAGTCGGTCGAAGCCCTGAAGCACGATCTGGCCAAGATTCGTACCGGGCGCGCGCATGTCGGCCTGCTCGACCATGTGCAGGTCGATTACTACGGCCAGATGATGCCGATCAAGCAGGTGGCCCAGATCGGCCTGGCCGATGCGCGCACGATCACCGTGCAGCCGTTCGAGAAGAAGATGGTGCAGCCGATCGAGAAGGCGATCCGCGAGTCCGATCTGGGCCTGAACCCGGCGTCGCACGGCGATGTGATCCGCGTGCCGATGCCGCCTCTGACCGAAGAACGGCGCCGCGAGCTGACCAAGGTGGTGCGCCACGAGGGCGAGAACGCCCGCGTCGCCGTGCGCAACTTGCGGCGCGACGCCATGACGCACCTGAAGGAGCTGCTGAAGAAGAAGGAGGTCGCCGAGGACGAGGAGCGGCGGGCGCAGGAGGAGGTGCAGAAGCTGACCGACCGCTATGTCGCCGAAATCGACAAGCT
>DATLZG010000455.1:0-3098 GCA_035574095.1 Burkholderiaceae bacterium
AGGCGGGAACGGTCATTCAGAGCGAAAGAAAAAGGCCCGCCGGTGTCGCCACGGGCGGGCCGCATTGTGCAGCAGCAAGCTCTACTTCTTCTTCTCCTTGTCCTTCTCTCCTCCCTTTTTCTCGGCTGCCGGCGCGGGGGCGGCGGCCGGCGCCTTCTGCGCGGTGGCCGGAACTTCGGCGGCCGGCACCGGCGCGGCCGTGGGCTCTTCCTCGGCCTGAGCACCCGGGATGGTCACGGAGACGACCACCGGGTTCTCTTTGCCCTTGACCACCGGCTTGACCCCCGGCGGGAGCTTCAGATCCAGCACCTTGATCGTGTCGTTCGCGCGCAGGTGCGACAGGTCGACCTCGATGTACTCGGGCAGGTCCTTCGGCAGGCAGCTAATGTCCAGTTCGGTCAACACGTGGCCGACGACCGCGCCCGCTTCCTTCACCGCCGGCGAGTTTTCCTGACCGACGAAGTGCAGCGGCACGCGCATGTGGATCGGCTGGTCGGCGGCGACGCGCTGGAAGTCCACGTGCAGCACCTGCGCCTTGTACGGGTGCATCTGGAAGTCGCGCAGCAGCACCTGCTCGGTCTTGCCGTCCAGTTCCATCTCGAGAATCGAGGCGTGGAACTTCTCCTTGCGCAGCGAGTGGAACAGCGGGTTGTGTTCGACCTCGATATTGACCGGCTGGCTCTTGCCGCCGTACAGGATGCCCGGCACCTTGCCGGCGCGGCGCAGGCGGCGGCTCGCACCCGTACCTTGCGCGCTGCGTGTGTTGGCGATGACTTTCATTCGTACTCTCCGTCACTGCGCCGCGGGCCGCGACCAGCCACTGCGGCATCGGGGTTCACTCGATGAACAGGCTGCTCACCGAGTCTTCGCGCGAAATACGCGAAATCGTTTCGCCCAGCAGCGCCGCGCACGACAACTGCCGGATCTTCGGGCACGCTTCCGCGGCCGGCGACAGCGGGATCGAGTCGGTCACGACCACTTCGTCGAGCACCGAGTTGGCGATGCGCTCGACCGCGTTGCCGGACAGCACCGGGTGGGTGCAGTACGCGAGCACCTTCTTGGCGCCACGGTCGCGCAGCGCCACCGCCGCCTGGCACAGGGTGTTCGCGGTATCGACCATGTCGTCCATGATCACGCAGGTGCGGCCTTCGACCTCGCCGATGATGTGCATCACTTCCGCGACGTTGGCGCGCGGGCGGCGTTTGTCGATGATCGCCAGATCGGCGTCCATGCGCTTGGCGAGTGCGCGCGCGCGCACGACGCCGCCGACGTCGGGCGACACCACCATCAGGTTGCTGTAGTTGTGCTTCCACAGATCGCCGAGCAGGATCGGGCTGGCGTAGATGTTGTCGACCGGGATGTCGAAGAAGCCCTGGATCTGGTCGGCGTGCAGGTCCATCGTCAGCACGCGGTTGACGCCGACCGCCTGCAGCATGTTGGCGACCACCTTGGCGCTGATCGCCACCCGTGCCGAGCGCGGGCGCCGGTCCTGCCGCGCGTAGCCGAAGTACGGAATCGCGGCCGTGATGCGTCCGGCCGACGCCCGCTTCAGCGCGTCGACCATGATCATCAGCTCCATCAAGTTGTCGTTGGTCGGCGCGCAGGTCGGCTGCAGCACGAACACGTCGCGACCGCGCACGTTTTCGTTGATCTCGACCATCACCTCGCCGTCGGAAAAGCGCGAGACGAGCGCGCGGCCGAGCGGGATGTTCAGGTGCTGCACGACGGCCTGCGCCAACTTCGGGTTGGCGTTGCCGGCGAACACCATCAGGTTGTCGGGGACCATCGGCACCATCGCTGTTTCCTCTGCCCCGAATCCGTGCGTGTAGCGGCTCACAAAAAACGCGCCGGGAAACACGGCGGCGTGCGTCCCGGCGTCATCGCATCAATGGCTGGGGAGGAAGGATTCGAACCCTCGAATGCCGGAATCAAAATCCGGTGCCTTAACCAGCTTGGCGACTCCCCAGCGCGAAACCCGTGTTGCCCGGCGCGGCCGCTGGCTGCCACGCCCGACCCCTACCACGCCGCGAGCGGATGCTCGGTCAACCCGCGCACGGCCCAACCCGACCAGCCGGAGGGAAGTGCCGCCAACGCGGCGCGCGCCTGCGGCTCGCCGTCCACCGCCACGAATACCGCCGAACCCGACCCGGTCATGCGCGCCGGGCCAAAGGCGCTCAGGTACTCGATGGCGCGCGCGACGTCCGGATAGCGGCGCCGCGCAACCGCTTCGAGGTCGTTGACGCCGAACGTTGCGCGCGCGACATCGGCCATCGCCGCGGAAGGGGCCGCGATTATGTGCGGTTTCGAATCACGGGTCAAACCGGGATCGCCGAAGATTTCCGCCGTCGAAACGGCCACCCGCGGGAACACGACCGCGTAGTGCGTCGACGGCACCGGCAACGGCGTCACGCGCTCGCCGATGCCCTCGACCAGTGCCGGGCCCGGGCCGAGAAAGAACGGCACGTCGGCACCGAGCGCCGGCGCCAGCGCCGTCAAGCGCGCGCGCGGCCAGTTCAACTCCCACAGCCGATTGAGCGCGATCAGCGTGGTGGCGGCGTCCGACGAGCCGCCGCCCATGCCGCTGCCGGCCGGGATTCTCTTCTCGACGCGGATCGAGACGCCAAAGGATGTGCCGCTGGCCTGCTGCAGCGCGCGTGCCGCGCGCACCGCCAGATCGCGCGCGGGGTCGCCGATCACGTCGCCGGTGCGCTCGATCGCGCCGTCGTCGCGGCGTTCGAAATCGAGACAGTCCGCCAGATCGATCGGCACGAACACCGATTGCAGCTCGTGATAGCCGTCCGCGCGCCGGCCGAGCACGTGCAAGAACAGATTGAGCTTGGCGGGCGCCGGCAGGCCGAGGAACAGGCGGGTCATGCGGACGATAGACAACGGTCAACGGATCACGGATCACGGCGCGTCGAGCACCAGCCGCAGCGTGATCGCCGGTGCGACGCCGCGCAACTCCGGGCGCTCGATCTGCAGGCGGCGCGGCGCGCCGCTTTCGAAGCGTTCCAGCACGCGGATCGTCCAGCCGTCCTGAACGAAAGCGTCGTCGGTGCGCACCTCGACCGGCTTGGCGGGTGCCGGCCGGCCGGCGA
>DATLZG010000456.1:0-6212 GCA_035574095.1 Burkholderiaceae bacterium
CCGCCGGCAGCCAGCCGGCCGCCAGCGAAGGCAACGCGGCGATCGCCACCCGGCCCTTGCGCCGCGCGGTGTGCGCGCGCAAGTCTTCCATCATGTCCTCGAAGTCGGCCAGCAGCCGGCGTGCGGCCGGCTCCAGCAGCCGCCCGACCGGCGTCAGGTCGACCTTGCGCGTGTCGCGGTCGAACAGCCGCGCGCCGAGCGCCGTTTCGATCGCGCGCACCTGCGCGCTGAACGCCGACTGCGACAGATGGCAGCGCTGCGCGGCGCGCGTGAAGTTGCGCGTGTCGGCCAGCGCGAGAAAGGCGCGCAGGTCGCGCGTCGACAGATTGATCGGCATCGCCGCTGAATCTAGCTGAACTTTCGATTTCACGGCAAAGCGGCAAGCGCCTAGCCTGCGCACGATCTCTTTGCGGAGGCGCATGGACACGCTGCTGGTCGGCGCGGCCGCCGGGTTCTCCGGCGACCGGCTCGACGCCGCCGAGGCCGTGGTGGCGACACTCGTCGCGCGCCGCCGGCCCGCGGCCCTGATCTTCGAGACGCTCGCCGAGCGCACGCTCGCGCTGGCGCAATTGCGCCGGCGCGCCGATGCCGACGCCGGCTACGAGCCGCATCTCGAACGCCTGCTGCGGCCGGTGCTGGCGCAGTGTCTGGCGCACGGCATCAAGATCGTCGGCAACTTCGGCGCCGCCCATCCGCGCGCCGCCGGGCAGCGCGTGCTGCGCCTGGCGCGCGAGCTTGGCCTGCGCCCGCCGCGCGTGGCGGTCGTCACCGGCGACGACGTAGCGGGCCCCGAGCATCGGACGCTGCTGGCGCAGCAACTGGGCGCCGCGCTGCAGGCCATCGAAGTCGTCAGCGCCAACGCCTACCTCGGGGCGGAGCCGATCGCCGCCGCGCTGCGCGAAGGCGCGGATGTCGTGGTCGCCGGGCGCGTCGCCGATCCGGCGCTCACGTTGGGTCCGGCGCTCGCGCACTTCGGCTGGCGGGAGGACGACTGGGATCGGCTGGCGCGCGCGACGATGGCCGGGCACCTGCTCGAGTGCGGCGCGCAGGTCACGGGCGGGTACTTCGCCGATCCCGGCTACAAGGACGTTCCGGACCTGCACGCGGCCGGTTTTCCGATCGCCGAAATCGACGGCAACGGCGACTGTGTGATCGGCAAGGCCGACGGCACCGGCGGCATCGTCACCGCGCAGACGGTCAAAGAGCAACTGCTGTACGAGATCCACGATCCGGCCGCGTATCTGACGCCGGACGTGGTGGCCGACATATCCGACGCCGAAGTGCATGAGCTGGCGCCGAACCGCGTGCGGCTGACCGCTGTGCGCGGGCACCCGCGGCCGCAGACGCTGAAGGTCAGCGTCTTTTACGAAGGCGGCTGGCTCGGCGAGGGCGAGATCTCGTATGCAGGGCCCGGCGCGGAACAGCGCGCGCGACTGGCCGCCGAGATCCTGCGCCGGCGCCTTCCGGACCTGGCCCTGCGTGTCGATCTGATCGGGGTGATCAGCGTGCTGGCCGACGACGCGGGGCGGCTGCTCGCGGCCACCGCTGCGCGCGGCGCCACCGATGTGCGCCTGCGCGTGGCGGCGGCGCATCATGCGCGCGCGGCGGTCGAGCGGCTCGCCGAAGAAGTGACGGCGCTCTACACCTGCGGGCCCGCAGGCGGCGGCGGTGTGCGCACCAGCGTGCGGCAGCGGCTGCGCACGATGTCGTGTCTGCTGCCGCGCGCGGCCGTCGTCGCGCGGCACGAGTTCCTGGAGGCCGCATGAGCCAAACGATCGTCGTGCCGCTGCGCCGCGCTGCGCACGGCCGCAGCGGCGACAAGGGCAACCGCTCCAACATCAGCGTGATCGCCTATCACGCGGAGCTGTTCGCACCGATCGTCGCGCAGATCACCGAGCAGGCCGTGGCCGAGCATTTCGCTTTCCGCCGCCCGACACGCGTGGCGCGCTACGTGCTGCCGAAGCTCGCGGCGCTGAACTTCGTGCTCGACGGCGTGCTCGACGGCGGTGTGAACGATGCGCTGAACCTCGACGCGCACGGCAAGGCGCTCGTCTTTCACCTGCTCGCGCTGCCGCTCGCCGTGCCGTCGCACCTGGCGCCGCTGCTGCGCGGGCCGGCCGATTCGACATCCCCTTTCGCCAAGGAGAAGCCATGAAACGACTCGTTCGCGCCGCTGCCGGCGCGCTGACACTGGCGCTGGCCGCACCGCTCGCCGCGCAGACTTACCCGACCAAACCGATCACCTTCGTCGTGCCGTTCGCCGCCGGCAGCGCCACCGATCAACTGGCGCGCGCGCTCGGCCAACCGATCGCGGCCGAAACCGGGCAGTCGGTGATCGTCGACAACAAGCCGGGAGCGAACGGCTTTCTCGGCGCGCAGGCGGTGGCCAAGGCCGCGCCCGACGGCTACACGGTGTTCATCACCACCAATACCACCCACGCCGCCAACGAACACCTGTTCAAGAAGCTGCCGTACGACCCGGTCAAGGACTTCGCTCCGGTGACCGGGCTGGCCAAGGGCGCGCAGATCATGGTCGTCAATCCCAGCCTGCCGTACAAGACGGTGGCCGAGTTCATCGCCGCGGCGAAAAAGGAGCCGGGCAAGATCGCCTTCGGCAGCGGCAGCTCCTCCAGCCGCATCGCCGGCGAACTGCTGCAGCAGATGGCCGGCATCCAATTGCTGCACGTACCGTACAAGAGCAATCCGTTGGCGATCACCGATCTGCTGGGCGGCCAGATCCAGATGATGATCACCGACATGGCCACCGGCATGCCGCAGGTCAAGGCCGGCAAGCTGCGTGCGCTCGGCGTGTCCTCGGCCAAGCGCTCGTCGCTGGCGCCCGAGGTGCCGACGATCGCCGAAGCCGGCGTGCCGGGCTACGAGATGGGCTTCTGGTTCGCCGCCTACGTACCGGCCAACACCCCGCCCGCGGTGGTCAAGCGCCTGAACGACCTGCTACACAAAGCGCTCGCCGCCGCGCCCGCCAAGGCCCTGTTCGAGCAGACCGGCTTCGAGCCGTTTCCCACGACACCGGAGGAGCTGGCGCGATTCCAGGCGGCCGAGAGCCGCAAGTGGAAAGAGATCATCCAGCGCGCCGGCATCGAGCCGGAGTGAGCGACGCCGGCTGAGCCGGTACCCCCAATTCAAAGCCGTTCGCACATCCGGGCGCCGGCACCTGCGGCCGGCGCGAAGGATGCCGTTCGCCCACAAAAACCAAGGAGACGCCCGATGCAAGACCGCTTCAAGACTCCAAAGCTCGCCGCTGCCGCCGGCGTGCTCTCACTGGCTGCGCTTGCCGGCTGCGGCGGCGACGACGGCGAGGTGCCCTCCACGCCGACCGCCAAAGCCTGCGACACCGCCACGCTTGCTGCACTCAAGCTCGACGGCGCCACCGTCAAAGCCGCGACCGCGATCCCCGCCGGCAGTTTTACCCCGCCCGGTCGTACCACGCCGCTCGCCAACCTTCCGGCGTTCTGCCGCATCGAGGCCAAGGCCACGCCGACCAGCGAATCGCTGATCAATTTCGAAGTCTGGGTGCCGACGGCCGACACCTGGAACGGAAAGCTCGTCGCGACCGGAAACGGCGGCTATAGCCCCGCGCTCGGCTACAACGACATGGCCTACGCGATGCGGCAGGGTTACGCGGTCATCGGCGGCGACACCGGCCATCAGTCGACGGACCCGAACGAGATGTTTTGGGGCGTGGGCCGACCGGAGCGGATCATCGACTGGGGAACCCGCTCGATACACGCGATCACCCGGCCCAGCAAGACGATCATCGCCGAGCTGATGGCCCGCGCCCCGAGCCGCGCCTACTACTACGGCTGCTCCACCGGAGGGCATCAGGGGTACGCGGAGATGCAGCGCTACCCGGAGGATTTCGACGGCGTGATCGCCGGCGCGCCGGGCAACAATCGCGTGCGGTTGAACATCGAGTTCATGTACCGCTTTATGGCCAACCGCACGCCGGGCAACAACACGGCGCTGATCCTGCCGGCGGCAAAGGCGTCTCTGGTCACTGCGCGAGCCATCGCTGCCTGCGATGACTTGGACGGCGTGACCGATGGCGTGATGGAGGATCCGCGGCAGTGCACGGCCGATCGCTTCAACGTCGACGCCTTGCTGTGCCAGGCGGGAGATGCGGCCGATTGTCTGACCGCCGAGCAGATTGCCGTCGTCAAGAAGATCTATGCCGGCCCGAAGAACCCGCGCACCAATGCGCAGCTCTATCCCGGCTATCCAGTCGGCAGTGAAGCGGGTTGGCCCTCCTATTGGGGCGCCTCGGAGCCGGTACGCGCGGACTTCTGGCGGCTCTGGGTGTACGAGAACCCGCAGTGGAACTGGTGGAGCTTCGACTACGACCGTGACGTGGCCTTCGCCGACGCCAAAGTGGGCTGGATGGTGGACCAGGTCAACCCGGACCTGTCGGCCTTCAAGGCGCGCGGCGGCAAGGCCATCGTGTACCACGGGTGGCAGGACCCCGTCGTCAATCCTCTGGACACGATCGCCTACTACGAGCAGGTCAAGGCTCTGCAGGGCTCGCAAGCCGAAACCGATCGCTTCCTGCGGCTGTTTCTGGTTCCGGGAATGGGCCATTGCGGTGGCGGCGCGGGGGCGACGAATTTCGGTAATCAAGGCAGTCCGTCGCCGGTGCTGTCCGCTGAGCGCGACGTGTTGATGGCCTTGGATCGCTGGGTCGAGCAGGGCGTTGCGCCGGATTCGATCGTGGCGTCGCGCGTCGTCGGCGGCAACACTGTGCGCACGCGGCTGCTTTGCCCTTATCCGAAGAAGGCCGTTTACCGCGGCACTGGCAGCACCGACGAAGCTGCGAGCTTCACTTGCCAATGAGTGCCGCGGCCGGCGCCGCGCAGGCGCCGGCCGCGGCGGGCGACACCACACGATAGAGAGGAGACGAAGATGAAATGGATGCACTGGGCGCGCGTGACGTGCGCCGCGGGGGCCCTTTGGCTTGCCGCCTGCAGTAGCGACGACTCGAACGACGCGGGCGGGCCGCCGGCCACGCCGCAGATTCGGATCAGCATCACGAGCGTGGAGGACTATCCGGGCCAGTTCGGCACTGTCGGCGCCTACGAGCGGCTGCGCGGCACGATCGCCGGCGAAGTCGATCCGCGCGATCCGCGCAACGCGATCATCCAGGACTTGGCGCTGGCGCCGGTCAACGCGCGCGGCATGGTCGAGTACACGGCCGAGTTCATGATGCTCAAGCCAAAGGACATGAGCAAAGCCAGCGGCGTGCTGCGCTACGACGCGCCGAACCGCGGCAACGTGCTGACCGAGCCCAATCTGACCGCTGCGCCGAGCGATGCGCTGTACTTCGAGCGCGGCTACGTGCTGCTGTACTCGGCGTGGCAGGGCGACGTGCCGAAGAGCAGCCCGCAGAGGTTGACCTTGCAGGTGCCGATCGCGCGCAATCCGGACGGCTCGCCGCTCACGGGCCTGTATCGCACCGAACTGGTTCCCACGACGGCCACGCCGGCGATGAGCTTGCCCGGCGGCGTATTCAACACGACGATGATTCCGTATCCGCCGGCGAGCCTGGACAACACGCTGCCCGGCTATACGCTGACCAAGCGCATCAACGAGTCCGATCCGCGCATCGCGATTCCGGCCAGCGACTGGAAGTTCGCCAACTGCGACAACGCCGGCAACCCGTTTCCGGGTACGCCCGATCCGACCCGGATCTGCCTGCGCGGCGGCTTCGATCCGAACTATCTGTACGAACTGACCTACGTCGCGCGCGATCCGCGCGTGATGGGGGTTGGACTCGCCGCGTTGCGCGACACACTCACGTTCTTCCGCAAGGCCCAGGCCGACGCCGACGGCAATGCGAATCCGCTCGCCGGCCGTATCGCGCACGTTCTTTGCCAAGGCACGTCGCAATCGGGCAATGCGATGAAGACCTTCCTGCATCTGGGCTTCAACCAGGCGCTGGATGGAAGCCGCGTCTGCGACGGCATGTTCGCCCACGTGGCCGCGCGGCAGACCAACATCAACACCCGCTTCGCCGTGCCCGGCGGCGGCGGCGGTTTGCGCACCGACCACACGGCGTTCGGGCAGACCGCGCCGCGCGCGTTGGCGGCCGACTATGTGGACGAGGTTTCCGGCCGGCGCGGCGGCGTAATGACCCGCTGCACGCAGAGCAACACCTGCCCGAAGTTCTTCCTTGGCCTGTCGGGCACCGAATTCTGGCA
>DATLZG010000457.1:0-2171 GCA_035574095.1 Burkholderiaceae bacterium
GCCGCAGGCCCATCCGACCCCTCCCGATGCCGGTCACTGGATCCTCCTGTCGGCCGGCGACGGATGGTCGTCCGAATTCGGCGCCCGGCTCGCGGTCGAACTGGTACAGCGAGGCAGACTGGCGCTGCACGTTCGGCAAGCGCCGCACGAACCCGTCTGCTGGCCGCGCCTGCTGGAGGAATCGCGCGCGCGCCATGGCGACATTGCAGGCGTCGTGGATCTGCGCGCCATCGGTGCCGAGGCCAAGCCGCTCCCGCCGAGCGGAATGCTCGAGCGCCAGATCGAGCGCTGCGTCTCGCTCGGCGAACTTTTCGAGGCCTGCGGAGCGCAACAGGGCCTGCGGGCGGCGTGCTGGATCGTGACCGCGCGCGCGGCAAGCGCGCTCGTACCTGCCGAGGCGCGCGCGTCGGCGCGCGACGCGGCGCGGTCCGACGACGCCGCGGCGTGGGGTTTTGCGCGGGTAGCGACCAACGAGTACCCCGCGTTGCATCTGCGCGTGGTGGACCTCGCCGAGCCGGAACACATCTCCGCCATGGCGCGCGCGCTCGCCGACTGCCTGCTGCACGACGACGGCGAAGACGAGACGATCCTGACTTCCCAGGGGCGCTTCGCGGCACGCCTCGAAGCAGGCCCCGTCGTTGACCTGGCGCGCGGCGAAAAGCCGGCTGCGCGGGAGGTGCGACGGCTGGAGCTTCCGAGCCCGGGCCAGGTTCGCCACCTCGCCTGGGTTCGTCGCCGGCTGCCGGCTCTCGGCGATGACGAGGTCGAAATCGAGGTGCGCGCGGCCGGCCTCAACTTCCGCGACATCATGTTCTCGATCGGCCAACTGAGCGAGGAGGCGATGGAAACAGGGTTCGCCGGCCCGACGCTCGGCATGGAGCTTTCGGGCACCGTCGCGGCCGTCGGCCAGGGGGTGCGCGGGCTCAGGGTCGGCGATCGGGTGGCGGCGTTCGCCGCCTCGAGCTTCAGCGACCGCGTGGTCACCAAGGCGAGCACGGTGCTGAAGATTCCCGAGAGCTGGTCGTTCGAGGCTGCCGCGACCGTCCCGACGGCTTTTCTCACCGCGTACTACGCGCTTACTCACCTTGCGCATCTCGCCGAGGGCGAGCGCGTGCTGATCCATGGCGCCGCCGGCGGCGTCGGTCTCGCGGCGGCGCAGATCGCGCAGCTTGCCGGCGCCGAGATCTTCGCCACCGCCGGGACCGAAGCCAAGCGCGACGTCCTGCGCCTGCTCGGCGTCAATCACGTGTTCAATTCGCGCACGCTCGACTTCGCCGGGGAGGTGCTCGCGCGCACGAACGGCAAGGGCGTGGACGTGATCCTCAATTCGCTCGCGGGCGAGGCGATGGTCCGCAGCCTGCACGTCCTGAAGCCGCTCGGCCGGTTTCTCGAACTCGGCAAGCGCGACTATTACGCCAACACGCGGATCGGATTGCGCCCGTTCCGCAACAACATTTCGTATTTCGGCATTGACGTGGACCAGCTCATGCTCGAGCGGCCGGTGTTCGTGCGCCGCATGATGCGCGACCTGCTGACGCTGTTCGAGGAAGGTTCGCTGCGGCCGCTGCCGTACCGCGCGTTCGCCGCGCGCGATGCGGTGGACGCCTTCCGCTTCATGCAGCAGTCGCGCCACATCGGCAAGGTAGTGCTCGCCATGGGCGCGCTGCCGCGCACGGTCGCCGCGCCGCCCGCCGGGCGAGCCGCGCTCCGTCTCAACGGCGATGCCACCTATCTCGTGACGGGCGGCCTCGGCGGTCTCGGTCTGCGCACCGCCCGCTGGCTGGCGGACCGGGGTGCGCGCCACCTGGTGCTCGTGGGGCGCAGCGGCGCGCAGAGCGAGACGGCGCGCGCAGGCATCGCGGCGCTCGAAGCGCGGGGAGTGCGCGTGCTCGCCGAAGCCTGCGACATCGCCGACTTTCCATCGGTGCAGCGTCTGCACGCGAAAGTGCACGCGACGCTGCCGCCGCTGCGCGGCGTCGTGCACGCGGCCGGCGTGATCGAAGACGGCCTCATCAGGAAGCTCTCCCGCGAGCAATGGCGCGCCGTTTTCGAACCCAAGGTCCTCGGCGCCCTCAACCTTGATCGGATCACGCGCGGCGCGCGGCTGGATTTCTTCGTGCTCTTTTCGTCGGCGACCACGGCGCTCGGCAACCCGGGGCAGGCGAACTACG
>DATLZG010000458.1:0-7547 GCA_035574095.1 Burkholderiaceae bacterium
GCGGCGATGGCCGCGGCCGCCCTTTCGTTGTCCGTCATCGCATTCACCGCAATCCGCTCCGTCTTGCCGTCCACGCGTGGACTGTAATGCCGTCCGCCGTACCGGACACTCCGCGCCTTGCTATGCAATTCCTTCGCGGCCCGCGCCCGCCGCAACCCGCGTGCATTCGCGCAGGCCCCCGTTCCACATCGCGTACCGGCTAACATGGTCGCGCCAGGTCGATTGAGGTGACGATGGTTCGAACGACCGCCACGGGGGCGCTCGCCGCCGCGCTGCTGTTTGCGCCGGCCGCCCTGGCTCAGCCGGACGTCGACGCGCTGGCCGACGCAGTCGAGCCACAGGTGATCGCGTGGCGCCGTCACATCCACCGGTATCCGGAGTTGGCGTACCAGGAAGTGAAGACGGCGGCGTACGTCGCCGAGGCCTTGCGCGCCATGCCGGGCATCGAAGTGCATACCGGCATCGCCAAGACCGGCATCAAGGCGATCCTGCGCGGCGGCCGGCCGGGGCCGGCGATCGCGCTGCGCGCCGACATGGACGCGCTGCCTCTGGAGGAACGCACCGACCTGCCGTTCCGCTCGCAGGTCAGAGCGACGTGGCAAGGAAAGGAAACCGGCGTGATGCATGCCTGCGGCCACGACGCGCACGTGGCGATGCTGCTCGGCGCCGCGGCCATCCTCTCGCAGATAAGCGCCGAACTCCCGGGCACGGTCGTGTTCCTGTTCCAGCCGGCCGAAGAGTGGGGCGGCGCAGGCACGCCCTCCGGAGCGTTCGCGATGGTGCAAGCCGGCGTGCTGGACGATCCGAAGGTCCAGGCCGTTTTCGGGCAGCACATCGGCAGCGCCCATCCGGGCGGGCAGATCGCCTATCGCAGGGGCAGCGCGATGGCCAGCTCCGACCGGTTCTCGATCACGGTCAAGGGCGCCGGCGGACACGGCGCGATGCCTTGGCTGAGCAGGGACCCGATCGTCACCGGCGCGCAGATCGTCACCAATCTGCAGTCGATCGTCAGCCGGCAGACGAACCTCGCCGAGGGCGCCGCGGTGATCACGGTCGGCCAGTTCAACGCCGGCAATCGCGCCAACATCATCCCCGAGGAAGCGCATATCGTCGGCACGATCCGCACGCTGACCGAAGCGACGCGCCAGATGATCCACGAAGCGATCACGCGCATGGCGCAGAAGACCGCCGAGGCGTCGGGACTGAGCGCGGAGGTGAAGATCGTGCGCGGCTACCCGGTGCTGTCCAACGATCCGGAGCTGGCGACCCGGATGCTCGCCGCGCTCGAGCGCGCGGCCGGCGCCGGCCGCATACGCGAGATCCTGCCGGTCCTCGGCTCCGAAGACTTCGGCGCATTCACGCAGGCGGCGCCCGGCTTCTTCTGGTTCCTGAACGCGTCGCCGTATCCGGATCGTGCGGGCGCGCCGACTCATTCGCCGCTGTTCATGATCGACGAGAAATACCTGAAAGTCGGCGTGAAAGCGCTGGTGAACGTCGCGCTCGAGTACCTGCGCGCCGCCCGGTAAGCGCAGCGTCCGGGCTCCGACTTCCCGCGCGCCGTTCCGATAGGATGCGGTGCATGAGACGGGAAGACGCATTTCGGGACGACGGCCGCGGCGACGGCCTGGCGCGGCGCCTGCGCCGCAATCGCCTGACGCGCCGCGACGTGCTGTGGCTGTTCGGCGCCGCCAGCGGGGCGGCGGCGGCCGCGGGGTTGTCCGGCTGCGCGATCTCGCCGGCGACCGGCGAGCGCATCATCGTCGGCATCAGCGAGGAGCGCGAACGCGCGATCGACCGCGAGGTCGCGCCGCATCAGTTCTCGCGAGATCTGGGTGCGGTGCAGGACGGCGAGCTCAACCGCTATGTCACCGAGGTCGGCACGCGGCTGCACCGGCTCAGCCATCGGCCGACGATGCCTTACTCCTACCGCGTGCTGAACGCCAACTACGTCAACGCCTACACGTTCCCCGGCGGCGCGATGGCGGTAACGCGCGGCATCGTGACCGAGCTGGACGACGAAGCGCAGTTGGCCGCCTTGCTGGGGCACGAGATCGGGCATGTCAACGCGCGTCACGCCGCGCAGCGACAGGGCAAGGCCATGCTCGCGCAGGCGGCGGTGATCGGGCTGGGCGTGGCCGTGTCCGACTCTCCTTTGGGCGGGCTGTTCGTTTTCGCGGGGCAGTTGGGCGCCAGCGCCTTGTTGGCCTCCTACTCGCGGGACAACGAGCGCGAAGCCGACGCGCTCGGCCAGCGGTACCTGGTGGAGGGCGGCTATCCGGCCGACGGCATGACGCGCCTGCACGCGCTGCTGGTGCGTGAGCAGAAGGCCAAGCCCTCGCTGCTGGCGACGATGTTTTCCTCGCATCCGATGAGCGCCGAGCGCCTGCAGACGGCGCAGCATCTCGCACAGACGCAGTACGCCGCGAGCCTGTCGGCGAACCCGCAACGCGAGCGTTTCATGGATCAGACCGCCGCCTTGCGGCGGCTCAAACCCGCGATCGAAGCTTGCAAGAACGGCGAAATGGCGCTGGCGGCGCGAAAGCTGTCGGAGGCCGAGGGCCATTTCGGAACCGCGCTCAAACACGCGCCACAGGACTACGCCGCCCATGTGCTGATGGCGCGTTGTCTCGCCGCTCAGGGCAGGCGGGGCGAGGCGCTGCGCTTCGCCGAAGCGTCGCGGCAGCTCTACCCGCAGGAGGCGCAGGCGCACAAACTGGCCGGTGCGCTGCATCTCCAGGCGCGCGAGCCGGCGCAGGCGTACGCCGCGTTCGATCAGTTCGACCGCATCTTGCCAGGCGACCCCGGCATCGCATTTCTCAAGGGCGTGAGCCTGGACGCGATGGGCGACCGCCCGCGCGCCGCCGCGCACTACCGCGCGTTCCTGCAGTCCGGCGCGCAGGGAAAACCCGCCGAGTTCGCCGCGCAGCGCCTGCAGGCGTTCGGCGCGTCACGGTAACAGGCGCAGCTCGCGCGCATCGATGCCCACCTGCACGCGGGCGCCGCGGCCATAGATCGGCAAGTGCGACAGGTGCGGGTTGTCGGCGGTCAGCCGCAGGCCGTTGACGCGCACCGCGTAGCGGGTGAATTCGCCGAGGAACTCGGCCGCCTCGACCTCGCCCTCGAACCAGACGCGCGCGCCGTCGCGCGCGCTCGCCACCGCGATCGCGTGCGGCCGCACCGACAGCGCCCCGCCGCCGGCCGCCGCCTTCGGCAAGGGCAGCTCGCCCAAACCGTCGACGACGAACGTCCGCCGCGCCGCATCCACGCGCCCGGCCAGCAGGTTGGTGGTGCCGACGAACTCGGCGACGAAACGGTTCGCCGGCGCGTCGAACAGTTCGCGCGGCGTGCCGATCTGCTGCAGGCGACCGTCTTGCAGCACCGCCATGCGGTCGGCGGTGGTCATCGCCTCCTCCTGGTCGTGCGTGACGAAGAGCGTCGTGATGCCCAGTTGCCGCTGCAGCCGCAGCAATTCGGCGCGCATGCTCTCGCGCAGCTTCTTGTCGAGGTTGGACAGCGGCTCGTCGAGCAGCAGCACCTGCGGCTCGATCACGATCGTGCGGGCGAGCGCGACGCGCTGCTGCTGGCCGCCGGAGAGCTGATTGGGACGGCGTTGCGCGAACTCGGCAAGACCGACCAGCGCCAGCGCCTCCAGCACGCGGCGCCGGATTTCGTCCCGCGGCCGCCGCCGCTCCGCCAGGCCGAACGCGACGTTGTCGAACACCGAAAGGTGCGGCCACAGCGCGTAGTTCTGGAACACCATGCCGATGTTGCGCGCGTACGGCGGCACGCCGGCGACGTCGCGGTCGTCGATCAGCAGCCGGCCGCGATTGTGCCGCGCGAAGCCGGCGATCAGCCGCAGCAGCGTGCTCTTGCCGGAACCGGACGGGCCGAGCAGCGCGAAGAACTCGCCCGGCTCCACCCGCAACGTGATGTCTTGCAGCACCTGCTGCTTGCCGTAGGCCAGTCCGATGCCGAGGCACTCGACCGCGACCGCTTTCATCGTCCCCTCAGAATCTCGTCTCGAGCGTGCGCTGCGCGCGCTCCACGAGCCGGTGCGAAAGGTAGGTGCCGAGCGCGACCAGCGCCACCGCCAGCACGCCCAACGCCGCGCCGGGCCCGCGCCCGGCCACCGACTGCATGTACAGATAAATCCCGTAGCTCATCGGCGCCTGCGACTCCTTGACCGTCAGCAAGATGGTGGCCGACAGCTCCACCGCCGCGGTGACGAAGCTGGCGACGAAGCCAGCGAGCATCCCGCCCGCCATCAGCGGAATCACGATCCGGCGCACGACGCGCCAGCCGCTCGCACCCAGCATCTCGGCCGCTTCCTCCAGGCTCACGTGGATCTGCTGCAGCGCGGCCATGCACGAGCGCAGCGCGTAGGGCAGCCGCCGCACCGCGTAGGCCAGCATGATCAGCAGCCAGGTCTGAGTGACCGGCACGCCGCCGGCCTCCCATCCCTGGAACGTGCGCAGATAGCCGATCGCCAGCACGATGCCCGGCACCGCGATCGCGCTGCTGGCGGCGAAATCCAGCCACTGCCGCGCCGGGATGCGCGTGCGCAGGATCAGGTACGCGATCGCGGTGCCGAGCGCCACGTCGAGCGCTGCCGCCAGCCCGCAGTACAGCAGCGTGTTCTCGATCATGAACGCGCTGTCCGTGAACACGGTGACGTAGTGCCGCCAGGTCCAGGCATCCGGCAGCACCGAAAAGCTCCACACCCGCGCGAACGACAGGATCAGCAGCCCCAGGTGCGGCGACAGCACCACCAGCAGTACGAACACGATGCCCGCGTAGGCGAGGGCGGCCTCGCCGCGCTTCAGCTTGCGGCGCGCGATGCCGGCGGCGCCCTTGTGCAGCGACGCGTATTCCTTGCCCTTCATCACCCGCACCGACAGCCACAGCGCCAGGATCGAGAAAGCGATCAGGATCGCGCCGATCACGTAGCCGAACGGATCCTCCAGCCCGACCTGCGTGATGCGCAAATACGCCTGCGGCGCCAGCAGATTGGTCTGCCCCAGCACCAGCGGCGTTCCGAGGTCGTCGAAGACTTTGATGAAAACCAGCGCGGCGCCGGCCAAATAGCCGGGCAACGCCAGCGGGAACACCACGCGCGCGAACAACCGCCAACCGCGCGCGCCGAGATTCAGGGCCGCTTCCTCGAGCGCACCGTCGATCGCGCGCAGCGCGACCGTCAGGTTCATCAGGATGAACGGGAAGTAATGCAGGCTCTCGACGAAGACCACGCCGGTCAGGCCCTGCATCAGCGGCAGCGTGAAGCCGAAGTGCTCGTCGAGCAGCAGGTTGAGCGAACCGTTGCGGCCGAAGATCAGTTGCATCGCCACCGCGCCGACGAACGGCGGCATCACGAGCGGCAGCACGCCGAGCGTCTGGATCAGAAGCGCGCCGCGGAACCGGAAGCGCGCGGTGACGTACGCGAGCGGCACCGCGATCGCCGAGGCGATCAGTACGCTGGCCGCGGCGACGACGAGCGAGTTCAGAAACGACTCGCGCATCAACGGCGCGGTGAAAAAGCTCGCGAAATGGCCGAGCGTGAAGCTGCCGTCGGCGTCGCGAAACGCCACCGCGAAGACCGTGGCCACCGGCACGATCAGCAACGCGGCGAGAAACGCGACCACCAGCGCGAGCACCACCCACGCGCCCCAGGAGGCGCCGAAGCGGCGGCGCAGCCGCTCGCCGAGCGCGGACGGCGCGGCGGCCGGCACGTGCGCGGAGACTGCCATCGGGCGGGCGTTCAATCGCGGCGGCGCCGGTGTTCGAGGCGGCCGTCCCGTAGTCCCAACCTCGCACCGATCGGAGACGGGGTACGGAGCCCCTCCGGCCGAAGGAGAGCGGTCGGGGTGAGGATACGCGTCACTTCACAAGCGCCGCCGCCTGCCGCGCCAACGCGGCGGCGCGCTCGTAGTTCTCGCGCGCCTTGGCATTCCAGGAAGACTCCAATCCGGTGATCTGCTTGGCGACCGCGACCTCCTTCTTGTTGGAGGCGAACAGCTGCTGGAAGTCTTTCCGGTCGGCGATCTGCGCCGAGATCACCGGCGCGTACGCCAGCTCGCGCGCCTGATTCAACAATGCCTCCGCCTCCGCGCTTTTCTTGCCGGCCAGCTTCGCCTCCGCTTCGTGGATCGCTTAGCGGTCCTCCGACAGATCGGCGTTGAACTGCACCTTGGCGCGCTTGGCGATTGTCTGCGCATCCGGGTAGCCGGACGGCACCTTGGCGCCAAAGGCCGACAGCGGCAGCACCGGCAGGCGCGAGATCTTCGGATCGAGCAACAGTTTCTGCCCCTCGGGGCTCAACGCGAAGGCGACGAACTTGCGCGCGTCGGCGGCGTTTCTGCCGCCGTTGATCAGCGCGATGTTGGCCGGCACGACGGAGGTCACCGACGGATAGACGAACTCGACCGGAAAACCCGAGTACTTGCCGGCCAGGCCGAAGAAGTCGATCACCGGCCCGGCGCCGAACTGGCCATTGTTGATGCCGTCCGGTACGCCGAAGCTCCTCTCGGTGATCGCGGCGGAGTTGCCGGCCATGCGCAGGATCTGGTTCCAGCCGCGGTCCCAGCCTTCGCCCTGCAGGATCGTCTCCACCGTCAGGTGCATCGTGCCGGAGCGCGACGGCGAGGTCATCGCCACATGCCCGAACCACTCCGGTCTCAGTAGATCGGTCCATTCCCGCGGCGGCGCCAGCTTGTTCGCCTTCAGGTAGCGCACGTTGTACATGATCCCGTAGCCGGCCAGCGCCTGCCCGAGATAGAAGCCCTGCGGATCGTTGATCGGATAGTTGCCGATCTTGGCCGGCGCGCGGGGGTCGGCCAGATCCTTGCCCGGCAGCAGCAGGTTGTCGCGCTTCAGCACCTCGAACGCGTCGGGGGCGCTGGCCCAGAAGATGTCGGGCCGCTGGCCGGGCGCGGTCTCGCGGACGAACGCGATGCCGGCCACCGTGTTCTTGTTCAGGATCTCCAGCTTGATGCCGGGGTTGCGCTTCTCGAAGGCGGCCTTGTAGGCGGCGGTCAGTTCCTTCGGAAACGAGGTGATCACGGTCACCGTCGACTGGGCGGCGGCGCCGCCGGCCATGACGAGTGCGGCCAGCGCGGCCGCGATTTGCGAACGGTTCATCTTCGGCAGCCCTCCCGGTCGTCGGCGCCCCCGCGCCGTGGCGTGAACTTTGAGACAAGCGCGCCGCTGGCTCGCGCTGCGGCCGCCGCGCTACAAATGCCCCCTCGATCGGGGCCATCTCCGCGCTTCGGCGTGCACGGCCGCGCCGCAGAATCGGTAGCGACGGATGCGTCCCGAAGCCGCGGGCGCCATCCCACGGGAAGGGAGGGACGATGTCGGCCGAGCTCTATCTGCGCCACTTCGCTCTGGAGCGGGCGCCGTTCGAGCTGACCGCGAGTGCGCGATTTTTTTTCGAAGGTGCCGGCCGCGGCGAGATCCTGCGCGCGCTGGCGCACGCCCTCGCGCACGAGCAGGGCGTGGTGCTGGTCACCGGCGAGGTGGGCACCGGCAAATCGGCGCTGTGCCGAATGCTT
>DATLZG010000459.1:0-2923 GCA_035574095.1 Burkholderiaceae bacterium
GATAAACCCGCCCCGGCGGTCAAAGCATCGGCGCGCGACGATGCCGCTGCGGCGGAAGTGAAAGCCGCCGCGAGCGACGACCGTAAGCCCGCGCCGACCTCTCCCGGCGTTGAGGTCTTTACGCCGCCCGTGGCCTCCGGCAGCCCTGCGACTGACCGGGCGCAGGCGACCGTGACCAGGCCCGCGACGACGGTGCGCGCGGTGCGCGCCGAAGCCGTGGACGGCGGGGCGCTCATCTACGTGGACGCGGATGGCGCGGCGCAGTACAAAGATTTTCTGCTTGCCGACCCATACCGGATTGTCGTTGACATCACCGGCGTGCGCAGCGCCTTCGGCAACCGCAATTTCGCGGTAGGCGGCGATCTGGTTGACCGCGTGCGCGTCGGCCAGCCCTCCGCCGGGGTGGTCCGCATCGTGGTTGATGTCAAGTCCAAAGTCTCCTACCGCGTGGCGCGGCAGGGCGGCGTGCTGGTCATCGCCGTGGGCAACGCCGACTCCGCCAGTTTGAGCGAAGCGTTCAAGCCCATCACGGTGGCGCAGGCGCAGGCCCAGCAGAAGCCCGAAGTCAAAGTGGCGGGCCAGCGCATTGAGAGCGAAAAGAGCGCGCCCGCGCAGGAGACCGGCAGCGCCAACCCTCCTGCTAACCTGACCGCCCAAGTGAACAAGACGACGCCCGCGAGCCTGGCGCAGCCGAACGCGCAGCCCGCTCCGGCGACTCCCGCGCCGGTGAAAGAGACGGTGATTAACACGGGAACGCCCGCCGTGACGCGCAGCGTCGCTGAGCAGAGGCCGGCGCAGCCGCAGCGCGCGATGAACCCTCCGGCGACGGTGGCCGGCCCTGGGATTAACACGACGAACAGGGCGGCGCAAGATTCGCGTTCCGACCTGGCTTTCTGCGACCCCGGTTATGTCGGCGGCCTCATCAGCTTCGACCTGCGCTCCGGGGTGGACGTGCGCGACATGCTGCGGTTCATCTCGCAGCAGTACGGCATCAACTTCATCGTGGATAAGTCGGTGGGCGCAGTGCCGGTTGACATCCGCGTCAACGACATCCCCTGGAATCAGGTGATCGAAGCGGTGCTGCGCGCCAACCGCCTCGGCGCGGTGTGCGAGAGCAACGGGCGCATCATCCGCCTCGCCACGCTCGAAGCGATTAAGGAAGAGCAGTCGCAGCAACTCGCGCTGCGGGAGGAAGAGGCCAAGCTGATCCCGCTGGAGACCAAGATCCTTCACCTGCGCTATGCGCGGGCTGCCGGGACGCTCGGCAGCGCGGGATCAGGCCAGTCGGGTCGCAGCAGCAGCGGCGGCAGCTCGATCGGCGGCATCGGCAGCGCGACCGGCAGCGGCAGCATCCTTTCGATTGCCAAGGGCCGGTTGAGCAAGCGCGGCACGATAGAGATTGACCCGCGCACCAACAGCCTGATCGTCACCGACCTCCCCGAAAATATTAAGGCGGTCGAGAACATCATCAGCCAGCTTGATAAGCCCGAGCCGCAGGTCGAGATCGAGGCGCGCATCGTCATCGCCAGCCGCAACTTCCTGCGCGACATCGGCATGGAACTGGCGAGCGCCGTCAGCGGCAGCAACGGCAAGCTCGGCCTGTTTGAAACCTCGCCTGTGGCAGTAGCCGGGCGCGGCCTTACCCAGGCCCAGCAGAACGGCGGCGGCGGCAACAATGGCGGCAACAACGGCAATAATGGTGACGGCGATAGCAATCAGCAAAGGGGCATCGGCCCGAACCTGCTCGGCATCCCCGCCGTGCCGAACCTGCGCGCCGCGTCGCCGACTTCCATCCTGAGCCTGACGACCGGGCTGTTCGGGACGGCGATCATCTCCTCGGCCCTGTCGTTGCAGGAGAGCAAGGGCCAGATACGCACCATCGCCAGCCCGCGCATCACCGCCCAGGACAACCAGACGGCGGAGATCGTCAACGGCGTGCAGATACCGGTGCAGACGGTGTCGAACAACACCGTGACGACGACGTTCGTGACCGCCGCGCTGCGGCTGGAAATCACGCCACAGATCGTCGAGGAGACCGGCGAGGTGCTGATGCATGTGGTGGCCGAGAACAACACCGTGAACCTGTCGTTCGCCTCGCTGGGCGGCACGCCGGGCATCAACACGCAGTCGGCGGAGTCCACCGTGCGCGTCCAGGACGGCGGCACGACCATCATGGGCGGCATCAACATTGATAACGAGTCGCACACGCAGAACCGCACGCCGGGCATCTCGCGCGTGCCGGTGCTCGGCGAGTTGTTCAAACGCCGGACGACGCGGCGCGACTACGACGAAATCCTCTTCTTCCTGACGCCGCGCATCATCCGCAGCGAAGGGATGACGGGGCCGCGCAGCCTCGCGCCGCAGCGCAGCTCCGCCGCGCCCGAGGCCGCCAGCCCGGCGTCTTCGCAGCGGGCGCAGGTGCTTCAGCTCATCCCGGTGCAGCCGCAGCCGCAGCAGAAGGCGGCGAAACCGGCCTCCGGCGAGAAGGGCGGTAAGTAGGGCCTGGCATTGTAGATTGCGGATTGCGGATGGAGAGACTAGAATCATCCGCAATCCGCAATAATCTGCTATCCGCAAGCGAAGGGGGCGCAGTTGAGCTTCATCCAGACGCTAACCGAAATCAGCAACCGCATCGAAGGGTGCGCGGCGGCGGTCATCCTCGGCATAGACGGCATCGTCATTGAACGCTACGTCCCCGACATGGACCCGACGCTGGACATAGACATCATCGCCACCGAGTTCACCACGCTGCTGCGCCGCGGCATGCGCACGGCGGCGGACACGCAGCTTGGCGAGTTGCGCGAGATGGTCTTCGCCACCGACCGCATGACGTTTCTGATTCGCCCGATCACGCAGGAATATTTCCTGCTGTTCGCGCTCAACCCCGGCGGCAACGTCGGGCGGGCGCGCTACGAGCTACGCA
>DATLZG010000460.1:0-2309 GCA_035574095.1 Burkholderiaceae bacterium
AATCGCCTGGCTTCTGCTCGGCGCGCACCTTGACGACCGAGAACATGCCGCCCATCTCCAACGGCCCGAACGGGCCGCGCCCGCTCATCATCGGCAGCGTGTTGTCCGGCAGCGGCATCTCCATCTCGCCCATGTCGGCCATGCCGCGCTCGCCCATCACCATGTAGTCGGGCACCAGCTTCTGGATCTTGTGCACGACCTCGCGGTGATCGACGCCGATCATCGTCGGCACGTTGTGCCCCATCGCGTTCATCGTGTGATGCGCCTTGTGGCAGTGAATGGCCCAGTCGCCCGGTTCGGCGGCGTCGAACTCGATCGCGCGCATCTGGCCGACCGCCACGTCCACCGTCACCTCCGGCCAGCGCGCCGCCTTCGGCACCCAGCCGCCGTCGGTGCCGGTGACCTCGAAATGCGGCCCGTGCAGATGGATCGGATGATTGGTCATCGTCAGATTGCCGATGCGGATACGCACGCGGTCGCCGAGCCGCACCGGAAGATGGTCGATGCCGGGGAACACGCGCGAGTTCCACGCCCACAGGTTGAACTCGAGCATCGTCGCCACCTTCGGGGTCGCCGCGCCGGGCTCGATGTCGAAGGCGTTGATCAGGAACGCGAAGTCGCGATCGACGCGCATGAACTTCGGATCGCGCGGATGCACGATGAGAAGCCCCATCATGCCCATCGCCATCTGCACCATCTCGTCGGCGTGCGGGTGGTACATGAAGGTGCCGGAGCGCGGCGGCGCGAACTCGTAGACGAAAGTCTTGCCGGGCGGAATGTGCGGCTGGGTCAGCCCGCCGACGCCGTCCATGCCATTGGGCAGCACGATGCCGTGCCAGTGGATCGTCGTGTGCTCGGGCAGGCGATTGGTGACGAAGATGCGCAGGCGATCGCCCTCGACGCATTCGATCGTCGGCCCCGGCGACTGGCCGTTGTAGCCCCACAGGTTCGCCTTCATGCCCGGCGCGAATTCGCGCACGACCGGTTCGGCCACCAAGTGGAACTCTTTGACGTCGCCGTTCATGCGCCACGGCAGCGACCAGCCGTTGAGCGTCACCACCGGGCGGTACGGCCGCCCGGTTTCGGGCACCAGCGGCGGTTGCGTTTTCGGGCTCGATTGCGCCACCGGTTCCGGCAGGGCAGCAAGCGCCGCTCTGGAAACCGCCGCCGCGCCGAGAAAGCCGGCCGTGTGGCGCAGGAAGTCGCGTCGTGAACTCATCGCGCGCTCCGCTTCAGTGCGGCGCGCCGCCGGCGGCGGCGCGCGGCGCGGGTTGATCGAACAGGCGCAGCGGCGCCTGCGGGCGGCCGATCAGCGCCGTCTGCAGCGCGGCGTCGGCGAGCCAGAAGTCGCGCAGCGCCTCGATCGCGGCCAGCACCGAGCCGATGCGCTCGCGTGCGTCGGCCAGCAGCTCGAACACGCCGATCAGCATGCCGTTGTAGCGCAGCAGGTTTTCCTCTGCGATCGCCTGGCGCAGCGGCACGATCTCATCGCGATAGTGGCGCGCCAGGTCGTACGCGGTGCGGTAGGCGTGATGCGCCTCGGCGACCGCCGCATGCGCGTCCACGATCACCTGCCGCGTTTGGTGGACGGCGGCCAGATACGAGGCGCGCACCTCGGCGCGCAGCGCATCGCCGGCATCGAACACCGGCAACGCGATCTCGACCTCGTAACCGCGCTGCGGCGGCACGCCGGTTGCGCTGTTGCGCGCGATGCCGAGCTCGAGCGTGCTCGCCACGCTGCGCACCTGCGTCAGTCCCGCAAGCCGCGCCCGGTGTTCGAGCGCGTGCCGCGCGCCGAGCACGTCGAGCCGCCGTTCGAGCGCGAACTGCAGCGTCTCCGTCGCCGGCCGCGGCGCGGCCGGCAGATCCGGCAGCCGGTCCGGCAGCGCGAGCTTGCGCGCCTGCTCGCGGGTCAGGCCCAGTTGCCGCACCAGCCGCTCGCGTGCGGCGAGCGCCGCATGCTGCGCGCGCGCCAGTTGCGCCGTTGCATCGGCGTAAAACACCTGCTCGCGCGCATACTGCAGCCGGCTGAAATTGCCGACGCCGTGCATGCGGCGCGCCAGTTCCGCCGCCGCTTCCGCCGCTTCCATCACGTCGCGGTGATAGCGCAGCGCCTGCTGCGCGGCGACCGCCTCGATCCAGGCTTTGCGCGCGGCGGCGGCGACGCCGACGAGGTCGCCGATCGCCTCGATGCGCTGCTGCGCGAGGCGCGCCGCGGCGACGCGGTTGCGCTGCGGCCAGCTGACGAGGTCGAGCAACTGGATCGACAGCAGGCGGCCGAGGTCCAGATCCTCGCCGCGCCGCAGCCG
>DATLZG010000461.1:0-14253 GCA_035574095.1 Burkholderiaceae bacterium
AAGCTCGGCGACAAGGTGTCCGAGGGCTCTCCGATTCTGTTGCTCGAGGAAGCGTCGGGCGCACAGCCGGCGGCCAGCGGTAGTCGGCCGGCGGTGGCCGAAGCGGCGCCGCCCGCGGCTGCCAGCGCGGCGCCGGTCGAAGTGCGCGTTCCCGACATCGGCGATTTCAAAGACGTCGAGGTCATCGAGGTGCTGGTCAAACCCGGCGACGCGGTGGTCAAGGAGCAGTCGCTGATCACGGTCGAGTCGGACAAGGCGTCGATGGAGATTCCGTCGCCCGCCGCCGGCGTCGTCGAATCCGTGCTCGTGAAGCTCGGCGACAAGGTCTCGGAAGGCACACCGATCCTGATGTTGCGCACTGAAGGTGCAGCGGCACCCGCCGCCGGCCGGCCAGCGGCGGCAGAGGTCGCGCCACCGCGCATTCCCGCCGCGGCGCCGGCCGCTTCGCCGGAGTCCGCGGCCTTCGCCGTCGAAATGGGTGCGCGCCCGGCGTTCGCGCCGGGAAGCGCGAGCGAGCCCGCGGCCAAGCCTCACGCTTCGCCCTCGGTGCGGCGCTTCGCGCGCGAGCTTGGCGTGGATCTGAATCTGGTCCGCGGCACGGGACCCAAGGGCCGCATCACGCCCGACGACGTGCGCGAGTTCGTCAAGGGCGCGCTGGCGGCCGGTGCACGCCCGGTCGCGGCACCCGTTGCGGCGGCCGGACCGGGATTGAATCTACCGCCGTGGCCGGCGGTGGACTTCGCCAAGTTCGGCCCGGTCGAGCGCGTAGAGATGTCGCGCATCCGCAAGATCTCCGGACCGAACTTGGCGCGCAACTGGGTGATGATCCCGCACGTCACCAATCACGAGGATGCGGACATCACCGAACTGGAAGCGTTTCGCGTGCAGTTGAACAAGGAGAACGAGAAGAGTGGCGTGAAGGTGACGATGCTCGCTTTCCTGATCAAGGCGTGCGTGGCGGCATTGAAGAAGTTCCCGGATTTCAACAGCTCGATCGACCCGGCGGGCGACGCCATCATCCGCAAGAAGTACTACCACATCGGATTCGCCGCCGACACGCCGAACGGACTGGTGGTTCCGGTGATCAAGGACGCCGACAAAAAGGGCATCTTCGAGATCGCCGCGGAGACTGCGGCGCTGGCGGCCAAGGCGCGCGACGGCAAACTCGGGCCGGCCGACATGCAAGGCGGAACGTTCTCGATCTCCTCGCTCGGCGGCATCGGCGGCACCTACTTCACCCCGATCATCAATGCGCCGGAAGTGGCGATCCTCGGTGTGTGCCGCTCGGTCACGAAGCCGGTGTGGGACGGCAAGCAGTTCGTGCCGCGCCTGATCCTGCCGCTGTCGCTGTCGTGGGATCACCGGGTCGTCGACGGTGCCGGCGCGGCGCGCTTCAACGGCTACCTGGCATCGCTGCTGGCCGACTTCCGGCGCGTGCTGCTGTAGTCCGTGATCCGTCGACCTGTGATCCGTGATCCGATGCAGGCACGGCGCGGGCGCAAGTCTCGGTCAACGGATCACGGACAGCGGATCACGATCCAGTGACTACCATCGTCGTCGTCAAGAAGAACAGCGAGATCGCGATCGCGTCGGACGCGCTGGTCACGTTCGGCGAAACGCGGCTGCCGCACGGATATGAGGTCAACGAAAAGATCTTTCGCATCGGCGATTCGTACATCGGCCTGGCCGGCAGCACGGCGCACTTCGCAGTCGTCGCCGAAGCGCTGCGCGCGTTGGGCGAGGACTGCAAGCTCGCCGGCCGCATGGCGGTGTTCGCAACCTTTCAGAAGCTGCATGCGGTATTGAAGGAAAAATACTTTCTGAATCCGAAGGAGGACGAATCGGACCCGTACGAGTCGTCGCAGATCACCGCCGTGATCGCCAACCCGACCGGCATCTACGGCGTGTACTCGTATCGCGAGGTGTTCTCGTTCGAGAAGTTCTGGGGCATCGGCTCGGGGCGCAACTTCGCGCTCGGCGCCATGTACGCCGCTTATGACCGCACGACGTCGGCGCGCCGGATCGCCGAGATCGGCGTGCGCGCGGGTTGCGAGTTCGACAAGAGTTCGGCGCTGCCGGTGCGCGTGTTCGGCATCGAGGCGGTGCCGGAGGAGAGGGCATGAGCCAAGCGATTGAGGTCAAAGTTCCGGACATCGGCGACTTCAAGGACGTCGAGGTCATCGAAGTGCTGGTCAAGCCCGGCGACGTGGTCGCGAAAGAGCAGTCGCTGATCACGGTGGAATCGGACAAGGCGTCGATGGAGATTCCTTCTCCGGCCGCCGGCGTCGTGCGCGAGCTGAAGGTCAAGCTCGGCGACAAGGTGTCCGAGGGCTCTCCGATTCTGTTGCTCGAAGCGGCGGCGGAGGAAGCGCCGGCCGTCGCCGGTCGGCTTGCGCCTGCGCCCGCTGCGGTGCCCAGTGCGGCGCCGGCACCCGCGGCAGCAACGGCGGCGTCCAGGTTCACCGGCGCCGCCGATCTCGACTGCGACGTGCTCGTGCTCGGCGCCGGCCCGGGCGGCTACTCGGCGGCGTTTCGCGCCGCCGATCTGGGCAAGAAGGTGGTACTCGTCGAGCGCTATCCGACGCTCGGCGGCGTGTGCCTGAACGTCGGCTGCATTCCATCGAAGGCATTGCTGCACGTGGCGTTCGTGATGGAGGAGGCGAAACACTTCGCCGACCTCGGCGTCGCGTTTGGCCGGCCCGCGATCGATCTCGACAAGCTGCGCGCGCATAAGAACAAGGTGGTTGGCAAGCTCACCGGCGGCTTGGCCGCAATGGCCAAGATGCGTAAAGTGACCGTGTTGCGCGGCGTCGGTACGTTCGCCGATCCGCATCACCTGGCCGTGGCCACGGCCGAAGGTACGAAGAACGTGCGCTTCGCGCACGCGATCATCGCCGCCGGCAGCCAATCCGCGAAGCTGCCGTTCGTGCCCGACGATCCGCGCATCGTCGATTCCACCGGCGCGCTGGAGCTGCCGCAGATCCCGGCCAAGATGCTGGTGATCGGCGGCGGCATCATCGGGCTGGAGATGGCGACCGTGTACTCCGCGCTCGGCAGTCGTATCGACGTGGTCGAGATGATGGACGGACTGATGCTCGGCGCCGATCGCGATCTGGTGAAGGTATGGCAGAAGTACAACGCCGACCGTTTCGATCGGGTGATGCTGAAGACCAGGACCACCGCAGTCGAGGTGAAAGCCGACGGCCTATGGGTCAGCTTCGAAGGCGAAGCCGCGCCAGCCGGGGCGCAGCGCTATGACTTGGTGCTGGTTTCGGTCGGCCGCACGCCGAACGGCAAGAAGATCGGCGCCGAGCGCGCCGGCGTGGCGGTGGATGACCGTGGGTACATCCGTGTCGATTCGCAGATGCGGACCAACGTGCCCCACATCTTCGCCATCGGCGACATCGTCGGTCAGCCGATGCTGGCGCACAAGGCGGTGCACGAGGGACACGTCGCCGCCGAAGCGGCTGCCGGCCTGAAGTCCCACTTCGACGCCAGCGTGATCCCGTCGGTGGCCTACACCGACCCCGAAATCGCCTGGGTCGGGCTGACCGAGGACGAAGCAAGGAAAAGCGGCCGCAAGATCAAGCGCGGTTACTTTCCATGGAGCGCGTCGGGCCGCGCGATCGCCAACGCGCGCGACGAGGGCTTCACCAAGCTGCTGTTCGACGAGGAGACGCACCGCATCGTCGGCGGCGGCATCGTCGGCACGCACGCCGGCGATCTGATCGGCGAAGTGGCGCTGGCGATCGAGATGGGCGCCGACGCGGTCGATATCGGCAAGACGATCCATCCCCATCCCACGCTCGGCGAATCGCTTGGCATGGCGGCCGAAGCGGCCGAGGGCGTGTGCACCGACCTGCCGCCGGCGCGCAAGTAGCCGAGAGAGCCCGCCGTTATCCCCCACGCTCCGACTGCGGCGTCGAGGTTTAGGGGCTGCGGGCGGCTGTGCCGGCGGCGGCACGCCCCGGGTGATTGAGTGACGGTAAGGCGTCGTCGCCGGATAGGAAGCCGCAGTGCGCCGCAGTGCGCGATTGACGCTCGTTGCACGCGGCGCATAGCCTTACGATTCGGGCATCGCGAAACGAGCGCGCACCCGCGACAGTCGCGCGGACAGCGCGCCGCACAGAAGATGGGCTTCCACGACTTTCAGGGGATGGGCGGCGCCGTGCTGCCGGGTGCAGACCGTGCCGACGCGCCGGCGCTGATGCATTGGTCGGACGCTTCGGTCTGGGCTGGCCGGCCCCCCCGGCGCAACGACGTCGTGCATGTTCCTGCCGGTCGCACGCTACTGGTCGATCAAGACGTCGACGTCGCCTGCCTCCTGGTCAATGGAGAAGTCGAGTTCGCCGCCCGCGATCTGAGGGTCTGCACCGGCGGCCTGCTGGCGACTGCGGGAGGCGTGGTCCGTGCCGGAACGCGGGAGCGACCGCATCTGCATCGGTTGACGCTGACGCTGCGCGAGGCGCCGGCGGCCTTCGACGGACTGGGCACCAAGTTCGTCGCGGCGCTCGACGGCGGCGCGATCGAATTGTTCGGCCCGCGCCGTGTCTCCTGGACCGTGTTGGCCGACACCGTTTTCCCTGGCGGCGTCTTGCTGAAGCTCGCCGAGGCCGTCGACTGGCGCGTCGGCGAACGTTTGGTCGTGGCCTCCGGCGGCACCGATTTGCCGCTGGTCGAGGAGCGCATGATCGCGGCGGTGTCGGGTGATCGGCGGCGCGTCACGCTCGATCGGCCGCTCGCGCATCGCCACTTGGGTCGCAGCGCGCCGGTGTTTGGCGCGCTGGAGGGCACGATCGGCAAAGTGGCACTGCTGTCGCGCGATCTGGTCGTCGAAGGCGATGCCGGGTCGGACCGCACGAACTGCGGCGCGCATTGCCTGATCGCACCGGCGGCCGGTGGCGACGAACTCGGCGGGCGCGCGTCGCAGGCGCACTTCGTCGGTGTCGAATTCCGGCGCGTCGGCCAGTTCAACCAGCCGGGCCGCTATCCGCTGCATTGGCAAGACAACGGCGGCGCGACGTCCAGTACGGTTCTCGACTGCGTCGTGCACCAGTCGTATCAGCGCGGCGTGGTCGTGCTCGGCTCGCAGGGCGTGCGGCTGCAGGGCAACGTGGTGTACCGGCCGCTCGGCCACGGCTACATCGTCGAGCAGGCCGGCGGCGACGCCACGCTGGTCACGAGCAACCTGGCCATCCGGCCGCGGGTCGTTCGTTTCGCCGACCCGGCGATGCGGCTGATGTGCGAGCACCGGCCGCGTGCGATTTGGTTCGCGCAGGCGACGCGGCCGCGTACGTTTGGGCGCGTGTTACGGTAGCCCGATGGCAGCTCTGGCTCAGGACGATCTGAAGCGGGCCGTCGCGCGGGCGGCGGTGCGATACGTGGTGCCGGGCCAGGTGCTCGGCGTCGGTACCGGTTCGACGGTCGATTTTTTCATCGACGCGCTGGCCGCTTCCGAAGTCCGCGTGCCGGCCGCGGTCTCCAGCTCCGAGCGCAGCACGCGCAAGCTGACCGCCCTCGGCATTCCGGTGCTCGATCTGAACGACGTCGAAACGATCGCTGTGTACATCGACGGCGCCGACGAGATCGACCCGGGCTTCGCGATGATCAAAGGCGGCGGCGGCGCGCTGACGCGCGAAAAGATCGTCGCCGCGGTGGCGACCACCTTCGTGTGCATCGCCGACGAGAGCAAGCGCGTGGACGTACTCGGCCGCTTTCCGTTGCCGGTCGAGGTCATTCCGATGGCGCGCAACTACGTCGCGCGCGAGCTGAAGAAGCTGGGCGGCGCGCCGCGTTGGCGCGAAGGCTTCGTGACCGACAACGGCAACGTGATCCTCGACGTGCACGGCTTGCGTATCACCGACCCGGTGGGCCTGGAAGCGCGCATCAACCAGATCGCCGGCGTCGTCACCAACGGCCTGTTCGCCGCGCGCGGCGCCGATGTGCTGCTGCTGGGCACCGCGGGCGGCGTGCAGGAACTGCGGCGCCCCTGACCGCCTCGCGATGAAGGGCCGTGTCGCGATCACGGTCGCGCTCGCGTTGCTCGCGCCGCCGCTCGCCTACCTGCTCGCTGCCGCCGTGCTCGGCGTCGTCGCGGTCAACGGCAACTTCCGTCCGGTGCCGGGCGGCGTGACGATCTACTTGCGCACGAACGGCATCCATGCCGACCTGGTGCTGCCCACGCGTACGACCGGGCACGACTGGTCGAGCGAATTCCCGGCCACGCACATGCGCGCGCTCGCGCAGCCGGCGCCATGGATCGCCTTCGGTTGGGGCGACCGGGAGTTCATGCTCGCCACGCCGACGTGGCGCGATCTGCGCGCCGGCCCCGCGTTGCGCGCGTTGAGCGGCTTGGGCCGCGGCGCGCTGCACGTTCAGTACGTCGCCGATCCGGCGCAGTACGAGACAGTCCGGATCCAGATCGGCGTGGCTCAGTACGATCGGCTCGTCGCCTTCGTGCGCGCATCGCTTGCGCACGATGACGCCGGCCGCCCGCGACCGATCGCGGGCGCAGCGTACGGCGATCACGATCGCTTTTACGAAGCGGTCCCGGCCTGGAGATTCTGGTTCACCTGCAACGAGTGGACACGCCGCGCGCTCGCCGCCGCCGGAGTGCGCACCGCGCTCTGGGCACCGTTTCCCTGGCCGCTGTTCTGGCAGCTCGAACGTGCCAATGGAGGAGGTCAAGAGTTCGGCGGCACGTAACCAGCCGGTTTATCCGCGCCTTCGCCGAAGAAGTATTTCTCCATTTGCGTCATCAGGTACTTGCGCGCGCGCGCGTCGGCCAAGTTCAGCCGGTTTTCGTTGACCAGCATCGTCTGGTGCTTCTGC
Source organism: Burkholderiaceae bacterium (assembly GCA_035574095.1). Lineage (GTDB taxonomy): Bacteria > Pseudomonadota > Gammaproteobacteria > Burkholderiales > Burkholderiaceae_F > JAKANT01. Next base: position 6,832 of record DATLZG010000461.1, read on the forward strand.
CACTGCAACCACGCTTCCTTCGAGACGTTCTCCCAGATGCGCTTGCCGAGTTCGCCGGGAACCGGGGGGAAGTCCAACCCTTCGGCCTCGCGGCCGAGCTTGATGCACTTGACTGTCCTGGGCATACGATCGTCCTCATGACGAGCCCGGCGTGCCCGCCGGGCGATTCAAAGCGTCTTGATCAGCACTTGTGAGCGGCGCTGCCAGTTGTACAACTGCTGGCGCTCGACCGGCAGGTCTTCGACACGCGCCGGCACGAAGCCACGCTTCAGAAACCAATGTGCGGTGCGAGTGGTCAGCACGAACAGCCGCGTCAGCCCCGCAGCGCGCGCCCGCGCCTCGATGCGCTTCAGCAGCCGTTCGCCGTCGCCGTGATTCTGATAGTCCGGGTGCACCGTGAGCGCCGCCATCTCGCCCATCTTCGCGCTTGGAAACGGGTACAGCGCGGCGCAGCCGTAAATGACGCCGTCGTGCTCCAGCACCGTAAAGCGGTCGATTTCGCGCTCGATTAGCTCGCGCGGACGCTTGACCAGCGTGCCGTCGGCTTCCAGCGGTGCGAGCAGCTTCAGCAGACCGCCGACGTCGTCGATCGTCGCCTCGCGCATCGACTCCAGGTCTTCGGTCGAGATCATCGTGCCCACGCCGTCGTGCGTGAACAGCTCGACCAGCACCGCGCCATCGACCGCGAGCGGCACCAGATGCGCCCGCGCCACGCCTTGCCGGCAAGCCTGCAGCAGGAAGCCGAGGTTGAACGAAGAGGCCTCGTCCAGCTCGCCGGCGGCCTGCAGCCGCTCGGCCTGCGCCACCGACAGCTCTTCGTACAGGCGACCCGAGCGGTCGCGAATGCCGGCGCCGGCGGCGATCATGATCAGCTTGTCGGCTTTCAGCGCGGCCGCAATGCTGGTCGCGGCATCCTCCATGCGCAGGTTGAACGCTTCCCCGGTGGGCGAAAAGCCGAGCGGCGACACCAGCACGATGGTATCGGCGGCGAGCGCCTGCCGGATCGCCTCGACGTCCACCTTGCGCACGACGCCGGTGTGCTGAAAGTCCACGCCGTCGAGCACGCCGACCGGCCGTGCGGTGACGAAATTGCCGCTGACGACGCGGATGCGTGCGTGCGCCATCGGCGTATTCGGCAGGCCCTGCGAGAACGCCGCCTCGATGTCGAGCCGGATTTCGCCGGCCGCCTCTTTCGCGCACTCCAGCGCCGCCGCGTCGGTGATGCGCATGCCGTGCGAAAAGCGCGCCGCGACCCCTTTTAGCGCCAGTTGCGCCTGCACCTGCGGGCGCGAACCGTGCACGATCACCAGCTTGATGCCGAGCGCGTGCAGCAGCGACAGATCGTGCACCAGGGCATTGAGCCGCCCGGCCTCGATCAGCTCGCCGACGAAGGCGACGACGAAGGTCTTGCCGCGATGCGCATGCACATACGGCGCCACTTCGCGCAGCCAAGCGACGAATTGCCCCTGCGATGCGACGGTCAGTGCCGTCGGCAAAGGAGCGTCGGCGTCGTTCATGCACGGCATTATATTTGCCGCCCTTTGTTGTCTCCTCGATTGCGCCGCGCGCAGTGACCGCCGCTTCTCCCTCCGTTCGCCCGTCGCGTGCGCTCGCGGCTTTGCCGCGGATCGACTTTCCAGACGAGCTGCCGGTCTGCGCGCGGCGCGAGGAAATCGCGCGCGCGATCGAAACGAACCCGGTCGTGATCGTGTGCGGCGAGACCGGCTCGGGCAAGACGACCCAGTTGCCGAAGATCTGCCTCGCGCTCGGCCGCGGGCGCGACAAGCTGATCGGCCACACGCAGCCGCGCCGCATTGCCGCCTCGTCGGTCGCCCGGCGCATCGCGCAGGAACTGAACACGCCACTGGGCGACGTGGTCGGCTACAAGGTGCGCTTCGCCGACCACACGCGTCCGGGCGCGGCGATCAAGCTGATGACCGACGGCATCCTGCTCGCCGAGACGCAAAGCGATCCGCTGCTCGCCGCCTACGACACGATCATCGTCGACGAAGCGCACGAGCGGAGTCTCAACATCGACTTCCTGCTCGGGTACCTGAAGCAGTTGCTGCCGCGGCGGCCGGATCTGAAACTGATCATCACCTCGGCGACGATCGACGCCGAGCGCTTCGCGGCGCACTTCGGCACCGATGGCAAGCCGGCGCCGGTGATCAACGTCTCCGGCCGGCTGTATCCGGTCGAGATCCGCTACCGGCCGGTCAAGGACGAAGACGACGCCGACGATCGCACGCTGATGGACGCAATCGTCGATGCGGTGGACGAATGCGCGCTGGCCGGGCCGGGCGACGTGCTGGTCTTTTTGCCCGGGGAACGCGAGATCCGCGAGGCGGCCGAGGCCTTGCGTAAACACCACCCGCCCGGCACCGAAATCCTGCCGCTGTTCGCACGCCTGTCCGCCGAGGAACAGGAGCGCGTTTTCAAGCCAGGCGGCGCGCGTCGCATCGTGCTGGCGACCAACGTCGCCGAGACTTCGCTGACGGTGCCGGGCATCCGCTATGTCGTCGACACGGGGCTGGCGCGCGTCAAGCGCTACTCGTATCGCAACAAGGTCGAGCAGCTTCAGGTCGAGCCGATTTCGCAGGCCGCCGCCAATCAGCGTGCCGGGCGCTGCGGCCGCGTCGCGGCCGGCGTTTGCATTCGACTGTACGACGAGGCGGAGTTCGCCAAGCGGCCGAAGTTCACCGATCCCGAGATCCTGCGTTCGTCGCTGGCCTCGGTCATTCTGCGCATGAAGTCGCTGGGGCTGGGCGACGTTCGCGCGTTCCCGTTCGTCGAGCCGCCGCCGGCGCGCGCGATCGCCGACGGCTTCGACCTGCTGGCCGAACTGAACGCGGTCGACGAGGACAACGAACTCACGCCGGTCGGCCGCGAGCTCGCTCGCCTGCCGGTCGATCCGCGCATCGGCCGCATGCTGCTCGCCGCGCGCGACCATCACGCGCTGGCGGAGGTGCTGATCATCGCCGCCGCGCTGTCGGTGCAGGATCCGCGCGAGCGGCCGCTGGAAGCGCAGCAGGCGGCCGATCAGGCACACCGCAAGTTCGCCGACGAAAAGAGCGACTTCCTGGCGTTCGTCAAGCTGTGGAACTTCGTCGCCGAACGCTTCGAGCACAAGAAGTCGAACCGCAAGCTGACCGAGGAACTGAAGTCGCACTTCCTGTCGCCGCGCCGTGTGCGCGAGTGGCGCGAAGTGCATTCACAACTGGCGGCGATCGCCGGCGAAATGGGGTGGCGCCAGAACGCCACACCGGCAACCTTCGAGCAGGTGCATCTGTCACTGCTGGCCGGGCTGCTCGGCAACGTCGGCTTCAAGACGCTCGACGCCGACTACCGCGAGCCTCCGTATGTCGGCGCGCGCGGCATCAAGTTTTACGTATGGCCCGGCTCGCCGCTGGCGAAGAAAGCGGGGCGCTGGGTGATGGCGGCGGAACTAGTCGAGACGACGCGCCTGTTCGCGCGCTGCGTGGCCACGATCGAGCCGCAGTGGCTGGAACGCGTCGGCGGCCATCTGCTGAAGAAATCCTGGAGCGATCCGCACTGGGAGAAGAAGCCCGCGCAGGTGATCGCGTTCGAGCGCGCCACGCTGTACGGCTTGGTTGTCTACAGCCAACGGCGTGTCGAGTTCGGCAGCAAGGACCCGCGGGCCGCGCGCGAGATCTTCATCCGCGCAGCGCTGGTCGAGGGCGAATACGAAACGCAGGCGCCGTTCTTCGCGCACAACCGCGGTCTGGTGCGCGAGATCCGCGAACTCGAACACAAGACGCGCCGCCCCGACGTGCTGGTGGACGACGAGTTGATTTACCGCTTCTACGACGCGCTGATCCCGGCGGACGTGTGCTCGGGCGCGACGTTCGAGAAGTGGCGCCGCACGGCCGAGGAGGTGCAGCCGAAGCTGCTGTTTCTCAGCCGCGACGAGTTGATGCGCCACGACGCGCGCGGGGTGACCACCGAGCTGTTTCCCAAGCGATGGGAAATGCGCGGCGTGGCGATGGCGCTCACTTACCACTTCGAGCCCGGCAGCCCGCGCGACGGCGTGACGCTGACGGTGCCGCTGGTGGCGCTGAATCAGGTCGATGCGGTGCGCTGCGACTGGCTGGTGCCAGGCATGCTCAAGGAGAAAGTGCACCTGTTGCTGAAGAGCCTGCCGCAGAAGCTGCGCCGCCACTGCGTGCCGCTGCCCGAGTACGCGGCCGGTTTCGTCGAGCGGCATGCGGCGGAACTGGCCGCGCCGCGGCGTCCCTTGATCGAAGCCTTGATCGCCGACCTGCGCGAGCAGCGCAACGTCGTTTGCCAGCCGGGCGACTTCAAGCTCGAGATGCTGCCCGCGCACCTTACGATGAACTTCAAGGTCGTCGACGAACATGGCCGCCAGCTCGGTATGGGCCGCAGCCTGGCCGCGCTGCGCGCCGAACTCGGTCAGCAGGCGCAGCAGCGGCTGCGTGAGGTGGCGGCGCAGGACGCGAAGACGGCCGCCGGCTTGCACGGCAACATCACCGATTGGGATTTCGGCGAACTGCCCGAACTGCTGGAAATCGAACGCAAGGGTCAGAGGCTAATCGGTTTCCCGGCGCTCGTCGACCGCGGCGATCGCTGCGAGGTCGAGGTGTTCGACGATGCCGAGCAGGCGCGCGCCAAGCATCGCGACGGGCTGCGGCGGCTCTTTCGCCTGCAACTGAAAGAGCAGGTGAAGTTCGTCGAAAGGAGTTTGAGCGTCCTGCAGGCGGTTCAGATGCAGGCGGGCACGGTGCCGGCGCTCGCCGCCGCACTGCCGAGCTTCGAGGAGCTGCGCGATCAGGTGATCACCGCGGCGATCGACCGGACCTGCCTCGTGGATCCCTGGCCGACCGACAACGCGAGCTTCTTCGCCCGCAAGAACGACGCGCGCGGCAAGCTCAGCCTGATCGCGCAGGAAGTGGCGCGGCTTGTCACCGCGATCGTGCAGGAAGCGGCGGCGCTGCCAAAGAAGCTCGCCGCCGCGCGCGCGTTCGGCGCCGCGGTCGCCGACATCGAACAGCAGCTCGCGCGCCTGTTCCAGAAGCGCTTCATCGTCGATACGCCGCCGGCGCAACTCGCGCACTATCCGCGGTACTTGAAGGCGATCGCGCTGCGGCTCGACAAGCTCAAGGCCGATCCCGCGCGCGACGCGCAGCGGATGAGCGAAGTCGCGCAATTGCAGGCACCGTATCTGCGCGAGCTGGCAGCGCGCAAGGGGGTTGCCGATCCGCGGCTGGAAGAATTCCGCTGGCTGCTGGAAGAGTTGCGCGTGTCGCTGTTCGCGCAGGAACTGCGCACCCCGATGCCGGTCAGCGTAAAGCGGCTGACGAAGGCGTGGGAGAGCCTGCGCCGTTGACCAGCGGCCGCAACAGCAGCCCCGTGGTCGAGACGCGCAACTCGAGCGCTTGCGGCTTGTCCGCCGCGGCGAACGTGCCCGAACCATATTCGGCGTCGAACAGCGGCGCCAGCCACGCGTAGCGCTTGCGCAGCGCGAACAGGTCGATCGGCCGCTCGGCGCCGAGCGCGTGCACGGTGCGCGGCGCACTGCGTTCGTTGTCGATGTCGTCGTAGCGGCCGGCGACTCGCGCGAGTTCGTAGGCCGTGTGCAGGCCCAGCACGTTGGCGCACGGTTTCCACTTCAGTACGTGCGCGTCGACGTAGATCGCGTCGCCGGCGAGCGTGTAGCTTGCGCTGCGGCCGTCGGAGAAACGGAACGTCGCCGCGAATCGCTGCGGGCCGAGCGGCTTGATGTCGATGCGCGCGGCGATTTCCTCGTGCGTCAGCGCGCGATAGCCGTGCACGCCGATGGCGAGCGCGCCCGCGAGCGCGCCGCATGCGACCAGGAGGGCGGCGACAAGCAGGCGCGTCAATGCGCGCAACGGCTGCAGGCGGGTCAGCGCGACAAGCGCGGCGACGAACAGCAGCAGGCCGATGGCGGCAAACGCGATCGCTGCGGCGGTCAGCGCGGAGGTTGGCATCGGGATTCGGGTGCGCAACGCGCTGACGTTACAGTAGCGGCGGAACGATCGACGACGGTGAATCGCGCGTGAGTACGAACGGCCGAAGCGAGTCTCCCGTGCCCGAATCACAGGTGGGCGAGCACGCCTCACCGTTGGTGCGGGCGCTGTTTCTGACCGGGGGCACCGTGTGCGTGGCGCTCGGCTTCGTGGGCCTGTTCGTGCCGGTGCTGCCGACCACACCGTTCATGTTGCTTGCCGCCGCGTGCTACGCGCGCGCGTCGCCCCGGCTCTACGACTGGCTACTGGCGAACCGCACTTTCGGCCCGTTGATCTACGAGTGGCGCAAGCACCGCTCCATCCCGTACCGAACCAAGATCGGCGCGATCGCGCTGATGGGATCGACGCTGGCGGTGTCGATCGTGCTGTTCGTCGAGCCGCTGTGGTTGAAGCTCGCGCTGGCGCTCGTCGGAGTCGCGCTGGCCGTGTGGCTGTACCGGCTGCCCTCGCGTCCGACGAACTAGTCCGCGTCCCTACGTGGTCGGCGTGCGGCCGCCGGGGCGGGGGCGATCCTGGCCTGCCGGGCCTTCCTCGATCCGGAACTTGAACTCGCGGATCAGTTGGCCGTCGATGTACACGCGCATCGCGTGCGCACCGATCGGATCGCCGGGCGCGTAGCGCCATTCGTTGGCGATAAACCCGAGCCGAGTGGGAATGACGCGCTCGGTGACGGCGGTCTTGCGGTCGGGCGAAATCGTGTAGATGCCCATCGCTTCGCCCGGGCCCCACGTCGGCGGCGCTTCGGGCAGCTCGAACTCTTCCCGCCACACGACGGTCGGTTTGTCGGTCTTGAAGATGATGTACCAGCCGTACGGGGCAGACACGATGGCAGGGAAGGTGTCGGTCTCGAACAGTATGCGACGGCCCGACGAGTCAGCACCGAACACGCCGAACTGCGCAGAAATCACCTCCAGCGGGTACTTCGTCGCATCCGCGGCGATGCCCTTGACCGCGGCCCGCGATCCGCCCTGATCGGTGGTGGCGCAAGCTCCGAGCGCCAATACGGCGCTCGCGCCGAGCGCTGCAAGCAATCGATTCGACCCCATGGCGACCTCCCTGATTCGACACCATCGCCGCGCGGTCGATTCTAAGCAGAAGCACTCTCGAAGAGAGTAAGAAAAGTTAGCTCGCGGACGCCCTTTCGCGCGCCGATAACATCAGAGTACGTAGTCGCCACAGTGCCGGGGCACTGCCTCTCACTGAGAAAGAGCACGCTCGCGCGGCGCAGGCTTGACGCGCGGGGGCGCATCGTCGTTACTGGGTTGGCGCCGCGGGGGCGCGACTCGCTGCGCCGGCGGCTCAGTACGCGCTGCCGGAGGTTCGACCGGCGGAGCGGGCGTCGCGCGGGGAGCGAATTGTCGCGGTGGCGCGCCAACGTGTCCCGGCGACGACGCAG